>JAUUYJ010000080.1 GCA_030588275.1 Candidatus Zixiibacteriota bacterium
TAGGTCTCCCCCGAACAGACGGATGTCGTCCAAAGCGACACCAAAACCAGAAATATAAAAGACCGAAGCTTCATATAGTATTCAACAGTTCCCTTCCATCAGTTGTGATACTCTATCTATCGGAATGATTCAAACATTCTCTTGGAAAATCTGGTTTTTCCCCGATTGGAAGAGGCCGATTGTATAGATTTTTCATTCAAATAAAATTGAAGCGGAGGAAAATAAATTAGGTGCCAACAAAAGCGATCAAACCCTGTATAAGTTGTAGAATAGAGGAAAGAACGACCAAACGGTTCCGAAATGTCTAAATCGCTTGACATATGTGAAAAAATTGATAGATTTTTTGGGGATATTGATAAAATCACTTTATCATGAAACCTTTGGTACCGAGTAGTATATAAGTAAGCAACAGATATAATTCTCTGGAGGATTGATGCCAAAAAGCTTTTTAAAGATTTTATGCGTATTAATGCTGGTGTTATTGTTTGCGTCACAAGCATCCGCTTTACCAAAGATGTTTTTACCAGTGGAGAAATTTGATTTCGGGTTCGTACCCCAAAATAGCAAAATTTCTCACGTATTCTGGATCAAATCGGTTGGCGATGACAGCCTGAAGATTTTGAGCGTAAAACCTGGCTGAGGATGCACCAAAGCTCCTCTGAAAAAGAAGGAGCTGGCTGTCGGTGACAGCACAGAATTAGAAATTATCTTCTCATCCGGAAAGAAATTCGGAAAGACAACCAAACGACCGGCGATTAAGACCAACGAGGGTCCGCCCCAAAGGCGTGTTGCCATAATGGCCAATATCGTCCGCCAACCCGACTCCACCTACCCCATAGTGGTTAATCCGTACAAGATCTTTGTTTCTCGTGCCGGAGCGGTTGAGGTTGACGAAACGACTTTTACAATAACCAATGTTTCCGATGCCAGTCTTGACCTCAGCCTCGTTTCCCTGCCATCCGGATTCTTCAACGTTGAATTGCCGGAAACGATCGCCTCGGGTGAATCGGCCATATGTAAGATTAAGGTCATCCCAGAGTTTCTTGAACAGGCGTTTGAGAAATCGTTCACTGTTGAATTAAGCGATGATAGCAAATCCAGATTTACCGTTCCGATCCAGCGTCGTCTGATCGGCGGCGGTGCCACAGCCAAAAAGAACTTGGGCGGTAAATAAGTAGTTGTCAGCCCGATACGAAAAGTGGCGATAATTTGAGTTCTATTAGAAAGCCCGTCTGATTCAGGCGGGCTTTTCTTCTAAGAAAAATTGACTTTTTGATCAAATGGTTGTTTTATAGGAACATCGGTGATCACCAGCCGGTTTAGATGGGGAGCGGTTTATTTGAAAAGTCGATAGCGAAAAACGGGAGGATGAGTAAATGATTCAAATATCGGATAGTGCCGGACTGGAACTGGAAAAGGTTCTGGATTCGGAGGGTGCTAAGGGCAAGGGGCTCTTTGTAAATTTCATGGGTTTTGGCTGAAGTGGTCCCATGTTGGGACTGGCTCTGGATGAGCCTACAGATGATTGTTCCGTTTTTGAAGTGAATAAATTAAAGATATATATGCAGGCTGGGCTAACCGATCAACTGGAGCAGTTTGGTGGCGTCCAGATCGATTTCATCGACGAAGGCCCCGATCGACGTGGCTTTACCATTACTACCCAAAATAAACCGGGTGGCGGCGGTAGCGACTGTTCCTCCGGTTGCTCATCATCTGGATGCGGTGACCATTAGATTTTGGCATAGATAAAAATAGAATGAAAAAAAACCGGCCTAAAGCCGGTTTTTTTCTGTTCACTAATGACTTCTGAAATATCCAAACCGATTATTCGTCACGAGTATCGTACCAGTCCTCTGTCTCAAGATCGTCGGTCAAAATCTTTTGCCAGGAAGGGTAGTACTTTTCCCGTGGGTGAGTCGAATGGACCAGATGATAATCGATCAACCCGGCACTAAAATCATCAACAAAAACAAATATCGAACCACCGGCGAGGCTATAATAGGTCCACTTGACGTACGGATACCTTTTCCCGGTCATACTGACATCGTCCCGATCATCATACCGACCATAGGTAATGTACACTCTTCCCCGGTCAGTTTTCCAACCATCATCACGTTCCGAGTTGACCGAAAAATTCTCCTGCGCATAAACATACCGCCTGACCGCCTCATCATAAACGGCATTTCCCGGGTCCATCGGAGTTTCATCTTTGCCACGCCAGAACTGACGAATAAGGTTGTACTTTCCTTTAGTATCAAGCTTACTAAGGCTGATCTTCTCCGCCTCACTGAGATGGTAATAGGCTATATTTGACATCAATTCGACATCATTCTCTTTAATCGTTTGAACCTGTGCCGCCGGATCAATAAGATAAAATCGTTTCAAAGCCACCGCTTTGTTATTGTCCGCCTTATCGACTAACTCAAAGACAAGAAAATACTCTCCCTGCTCCATCGAACTGATATCAAGGGAACTGGAGATTACCGCCGATCCGCCCGGCTTATCATAGGCAACTTTACCATAGTTAAAAAACAGATTTCCATCTGAGTCCCTGATGGTATATTCAACGGAGAATTGCTTTTCTACCGAGGAATCGTTAAGACCATACAATTCAAAATAAAATGATATCCGATCATCAACCCCTTTTTGATACGATGCGGTTGGATTCGGAATAACCAGCCGCCCCTGCTTTTCCAGGCGAGAGCTATTCCAGTTATTCTTTTCATCTTTGAGCGTCTGAATATCATACGCCAATTGAATATCGCTACTTACAAAACGGGTCATCAAATTTGGAATTGCCATATAAAGCAGGGTCTGCCCCGTCTTCTTGGAAACATCATCAATCGCCGAGATGACAGCCCGATACGATCCTGGAGCCACTTTCATCGTTAATAAATCAAAGAGACGAATACCATCCATCTCGGCCTCTTCCAGACTATTAACCTGCGAATAGAAATATGTTGATGAAGAGTCAATTTTATTTCCAGCAGTATCCTCAAGCATAACCGAAACCAGAATTCCGGCATACCGGGCCTCCGAACTATCGGAACCGATAAATCCCAATTCCTTCCGGTACAAGCAATAATAAAATTCGATATACTGACTGTTTTCATCCGGGCTACGATAGGTGGCATAGTCGGCCAAAATCGTCAACCCTTCAGGCTCCTGTGCCGAACCAAAAGAGGCGATGGTCAATGTAAATAGCACCGCTATTATCAGATATTTATAAAGTCTCATGACCGTTTAATTTATCCCGTTAAAAGGTGGTTGAAGGATATAGTTGCTATCGCCCCACTCATCGATAAACAAAAACCGCCTTGGAGGATAAGCATTATAATAAATCCAGAATTGATAGGGGCGGCCATTCAATTCAAAGGGATGATCGTCAACTTCATCCGGGACACCATAGGTAATGTAAATCATCCCTCTTGATGTCTTCCAACCATCTTTCTTCATTCCGGAAAAATACCGGTTGGCATGTCGCACTCTCCGAAAATACTCTTTCTTGGTTGGATTCTGGGCCGATTGCCGCTCATCATCCCGCAAAGACCAAAATTCATCCCACAAAGCTCTTCTCTGTTCATCTGTCTTTGCCGCTTTGAACTTTTTCGCTTCATTGCGGGACGACAAATATTTGAGCATTTTTATCGCCAACTCATAATCATTCTTAAAAATCGACTCGGCTGTTAAATTGAGCTCAAACAGTTCGACCCGTTTATTGAACAACCGTCCCCGACGACCAATAACCGTTATCTCCATCTCATAATCGCCTGGCATATAATCGGCGACATCTATTTTTCGAGTTTCTATTTTGGTCTCAAACATATCGTCATAACTAACCGTGTCGGCATATCGTAATCCCCGACTATGATGGTACAGACTAACAATAACGGTTGGGGACTGAATCTCGTTTTGTCCCGGATACACTTCAAAATAAACCTTTAAAACGGAATCGATATTCCCGCCATATAAGCGGGTGACATTCGGTATGACGCGCCATCCGCCCCGATTGAACTTTGATGCCCCTCCCGCATCCGATATTTCGCGGGCAAACTCGACCTTTGAAATCGTCGGGTATTTATTTACATACTTCCGCTTATCCCGCTTGATCTCCAACTGGCGCGTGGTGTTGGCCAATTTGTCAGTCAAGATAGCCCGGATCTGGTAATCCTGATTTTCACAGGTCGCCCTGAACATATTAATTGCAAAATCGGTCGCCTTGATCGTCTCAAGATAGGTCTTAACCCTGATTTCACCCTCTTTGATAATCCCCTCAATCTGATTGTCCTTGTCCCCTTCAATCACGATCGCCATTTCATACTGAGCCGTATATCCATCCGGACCCTTCTGATAGGTCAAGCCGTTGTAAAAGATTTTGTAGGATACCAGAATATCAATCGACTTCTCCTGTTCCGATTGGAAATCGACCGCATCGACCGAGAAAAACCCTTCACCCCATTCATTGGCCGGACGGTATCCGGTTTCATCAGCATTGCTTGGGACATTGCTCGCAACCAGGATTGCCAACCCTAACAGGATGATTATCCCCAGCGGAATTCTATCTACTAAAAAGGTATGGAAATATTTCATTTTAGATCACCATCTAATTTTACAGTTGTCTGGTAATTTAGTTTCCCGGCAAAAAACGGGCAAGAGTTTTATTCGTATCGAAGGGAGATGATTGGATCGACCCGAGCCGCTTTGTAGGCCGGATAAATCCCGGCCACAAGACCAACCACAACCGAAACTGAAAATCCGATAGTTACCCATACAATAGAGACGGAGAAAGGCATCGAAAAAGCCAATTTTGCGATCAAAGCGATCAAAATACCTGCAAAAACGCCCAAAACACCTCCGGTTCCGGCCAAAGTGGCCGCTTCGGTCAAAAACTGGACCAAAATATTTGCCCGACGAGCCCCGACCGCCTTTCTAACGCCGATTTCCTTCGTCCTCTCGGTAACCGAAACAAGCATAATCGCCATCACCCCAACACCACCAACCATCAGGCCGACCGACGAGATAACAATCATTGCGATATAAATATATTGAGAGATATTATTGAACATCTCTTTTAGGTTGTCCTGCGTCCAGACGGCAAAATTATTGTCCTTGTCATAAGGAACGGCACGGATACGACGCATCACCGCGATAATCTCTTCCTCAGCCTGATCCATCAATTGGGGCGTCTTGGCGGATGCTATCAGAAACAGCTCCTTTTCCCACGGATGGATTTTTTCATAGGTAGAATATGGGAGGATCACCTGATTATTATCGCTATCCCCCATAAAGGCCGGTTTTTCTTCAAGTATTCCAATAACCCGAAACTGCCGCGAATTAACCCTAATATTTTTACCCAGCGGATCTTCTGAGGGAAATAGTGAAGTGGCTACATCAGAACCAATAACGCAAACCATCCCACGCCCGTCCAAATCGAACTGACTAAAGAAACGTCCTTTGGCAACTTCGCGATTGTTTACGGCGGTATATGCCGGCAGGGTTCCGAATAAGGATGGTCGATTAGCCTGGTTATTCTTGTACTTGACGACGTTTCCACCCGGAGCTCGATAATAATTTTGTGGCGAAACACCGATAACCGATGGACAATTATCCCTAACCGCCTGGGCCGCCTCGAAATCAATCGGCTTGCGATTCCGTTCCGCCTCGGTCAGTTGGGAGTGATCTACGTTGGGGGCGAATTTGGTAATATATAACACGTTGGTACCGAGGTTTTCGATCTGACCAACAACCATTTTATCCAGACCGGAAATTATAGAGGCCATCCCGATAACCGACGCGACGCCGATCAGAACGCCCAAAATGGTCAGTCCGGCTCGCATCTTATTCCCTTTGATGGAATCAAAGGCGAGATTGACTCCCTCTCTTATTTCGCTCAGATTAAACATATTAATTTATTCAACCTACTCCTGCTGTAAGGCAACAATCGGATCAAGCTTAGACGCTTTGGCCGCCGGATAAAGGCCAAAAACAACGCCAACACCGGTTGAGGTTATCAACCCGGCTGAGATTGCAAATACCGAGGGTGAAACTGATAAGGATATTTGCCCACCAAGAATTACTGCTAAAGCAATTCCGATACCGGTTCCGACGATCCCTCCCCCCAAAGATAAAAGCAACGATTCAAATAAAAACTGCCACAATATATTTTTCCGCCTGGCTCCAATAGCCTTGCGAATCCCAATTTCACGAGTTCGCTCGCTAACCGAAACCAGCATAATATTCATAATAACGACACCACCGACAACAAGGGCTATGGATGATATCCCGATCAGAACAAAGCGCATCGCCCGCGTCAAATTATCCACAAAGGCCAACAGATTGTCAGCCGTCAACATCGAAAAGTCGTCGTCATCCTTGTAACTAACCCCCCGCCGTGCCCGTAAGATAGCTCGAACCTGATCCTGAGTATCCTCTATACCGGCAATCGTTGACGACTTAATCATCAGGTCAAGGGAGCGCCCGGTTCTGCCATACAGTTTGGCATAGGCGGTCAAAGGCATCATCGCAAAGAGGTCCTGATTGTTTCCCAAAAATGATCCACGTTCTTTGGCAATGCCAACAATAGTGAAGCGACTCCCCTTAATCTTGATAACCTTCCCCATTGGGTCTTTGCCATCAAATAGCTCCTCGACAATCGTCGGTCCGACGATGACGATTCGATTGTTGTGATCATATTCCAGTTTGGTAAAACTGCGCCCCTCACCAATCTCAAAATCTACGATATCAATAAGATTTGCCGTTGCCCCCAGAATCGGTACATTATTGAGCCCCTTGTTGCCCCGTTTGACTTTGCCGAAATTGTACGCCCGAGCCGCCACTTTTTCACAATCGCGACAACCATTCTCCAAAGCGCGACGATCCTCCATCGTCAGATCTTTTCTCTTAAGCGCCTTAAGATAAGCCTCCTCGGAAGTGATAATCCCCATTTTGGTTACGACAAAAGTTGCCGGACCGAGCTTGTTAACCTGATCGGCAAAGCTGTTCATCAACCCTTCAAGCGCAGAGATGATAGTAATCATAGAGGTTACGCCGATTACAACACCAAGGAGAGTTAATGATGAGCGCAACCGATTAGCCCAGACTGCTGATACTGCTATTTTTGCCGCTTCGTACATGATCTCTGTTACGTCAGGCCTTAGCTGGCCTTACGATATTCATCCCTTTCAACCTGACCATCAAGAATATGAAGGATACGATCGGCATGTCTGGCAATTTCCAATTCATGCGTAACAACAATAATAGTGTTACCCTGTTTATGCAAATCGGAGATTAACTTCATAATCTCTTTACCGGTTGTCGAATCAAGATTTCCGGTCGGTTCGTCCGCTAATATAATAGAAGGATTATTGACCAAAGCTCGTGCCACCGCCACTCTCTGCCTCTGACCACCAGAAAGTTCATTCGGCTTGTGATTCATCCGATCACCAAGCCCAACCGTTTCCATCGCCTTGCGGGCCATCCGGTCCCGTTCCTCACGACTGGTCCCATTATATATCAAAGGCAATTCTACATTGTGTAGCGAAGTAGCGCGTGGTAACAGGTTAAACGTCTGAAAAACAAACCCAATCTCCTGATTGCGAATCCGTGCCAGTTGGTCATCATTCATCTCAGCCACTGGTTGATCGTTAAGCCAGTAGGCACCTTGGGAGGGAGTATCAAGGCATCCAATAAGATTCATAAGGGTAGATTTCCCTGAGCCAGACGGTCCCATAATCGCTACATACTCACCCTTTTCAATAGTAACATTGACACCCCGCAACGCCTGTACCTTCTCTTCACCCATGATGTATGTCTTCCACAGATTTTCGACTCTAATCAAACTCATGGCTAATTGTCCTTCTTTTTCACGATGTTATCAACCTCGACTTTGTCGCCATCTTTGATTGATCGCAGGGTCCGGAAACTTCCAGTAATCACTTCATCACCCGCGGCGAGACCAGTGATGATCTCAAAATTTTTCTGATCGGCGATCCCAGTCACAACTTCGGCAAATTCAGCCTTGCCGTCCCGCACAATAAATACACCCTTTTTCTCAACCTTTTCCGACTCTTCCGTTTCAACTTCAGTCTCGCCTTGATCGTCAGTCGTCGATGCCACTGCCTCACTAACACCTGAACTGCTTTCTTCAGATTGGCCGGGCAATGAATCGGGATCAAAGGAACGCATCACCAAAGCCTGAATCGGTATCGTCAGTACGTCGTTATGCTCGGTCGTCGTGATATCAACCGTAGCTGACATGCCGGGGCGAACCCGCTGATTCAGATCCAGCAAGGCCACCTTCACCTTAAAATTGGTTGACTGACTATTACTTCCAGCGCCGGTAGTCAAAGCGGTATTTCCGACTTCAACAACTTCACCGGCAAAAACGCTGTCGGGAAAGGCATCAATTTCGACTTTGGCGATCTGTCCCGGTAACAAATTGGCGATATCGGTTTCGTCTATTTCAACTTCAACTTCAAACTCCGACAGATCAGAGATAACCAGAAGGGTCCGTCCCTGACTATAAGGAGTCTGCGCCTGAACAATCTCCCCCACCTCAGCATCAAGAAGGGTTACGATTCCGTCCATAGCGGCGCGAATCGTCGTTTTATTAAGATTATCGCGAGCCTTTTCGACGCGCGACACAGCGGCGTAATTCTGTTGAATCAAAGCCCGATGATTAGCTTGTTGCTTCAGGAAAGCATACTTGGCATCCTTAAACTCACGTTCGGAGGTTAGCTTCTTGGCGTAAAGCTCCTCTTGCCGGTCAAAATCATCCTTGTACTGGTCAAGAAGAATCTGCGAACCATCAACCCGTGCCTCGAATTCATTGGCCGAGTAAAGATATGAATCCATATCTTTCTTCAACTGTAATGAATCGAGTTGAACAAGGATCTGATCACGAGTCACATAATCACCCTCTTTAATCGGAAGGTTGATAATCTCTGCGCTAACTTCGGAGGTCACCTTAACGCGCGTTTTGGGTTGAATCCGCCCGGACCCGGAGACCACCGAAATTACATCTTCGGTTACCGCCCGCCGAGTCGTCACCGACACCGAATTGGTGTTCGATTGCATCAGGTTGGCCGTCACTAAAATACCGCCAACAACTACAACGCCACCAATTATCAACCACTTTTTCTTTGCACTCATTTTCTTTGCCATTGCCATACTCCTACCACACTATCTTAAAATTAATACTCACCCATCGCTTTTTTTAACTGAGCCAATGCCAGATTGTAATCAAACTCAGATTTCACCTTATTGAAGCTTGCTTCCTTTAGACTAACTTGTGCATCAAGTAGTTCCCACAATGCGGCGGCACCCAGATTATACTTGGCCTGCACCAACTCCATATCTTCGCTGGCGGCTGACTCAGTTTCGGTTGTAACACTAATTGTTTCCTCCGCCA
>JAUUYJ010000285.1 GCA_030588275.1 Candidatus Zixiibacteriota bacterium
GATGCAGGTGACATCGCTGGGGGTTACCAAAACGACACCAACCGGCAGTTGGTATATCTGCCATGAATACAGCGAGCTGTATACGGGTCAAACCGACCTGAAAATTCTGAGTTATTACAAACCTACTCTGGGTTTAGTTTCGTGGGAGAGCTATGACATTCAGCTTCCGGATAGTGGAATAACAAAGACGCGCCAGCTAATTCATTTCAACAGTCAGTAATATTATTTTTCTCACAGATTTGTGAGACCTGCGTCTCAAATAATTTTGGGAATATGCCTAAGATGTTTATTTGGAGAATTTGGTTTTTAGTTCCAGTAGGACAAACTCAGGAACCAATCCGGAAACGTCCCCACCATTTTTGGCAACATCCTTGACAATCGTCGAAGACAGGTAAACCCAGGATAAGGCTGGCATAAGAAAGACGGTTTCGATTTCGCGCGCCAGGCGTCGATTCATCAGCGCCATTTGGAATTCAAATTCAAAATCGGAAACGGCCCGGAGGCCTCGGATAATCGCCGAAGCACCGATTGACCGGGCGTAATCGGCCAACAGTTTATCAAACAGCACGGCCCGCGCACCGGGGATATTTTCAATCGAAGCAGTTACCATTGCGAGTCGTTGGTTGTCGTCGAAGAGAGTTTTTTTGGAACTGCTCTGGGCGACCGCTACGACAACTTCATCAAAGAGGTTGAGAGTTCGCTCAATCAAAGAAATATGACCCAGTGTAATCGGGTCGAAGGTGCCGGGATAAAGCGCGATCTTTTTCTTGGTCTCAGTCACAACGATATATTGATACTGCGCTGTCGCCAAAGCGACGGGTTTTAATTACTTTTTCATTGTCCGGCTCAAATTTACCGGGATGTTCTATTATAAAAAATCCTTCCGGTTTCATCAATGCATATTTCATAAGAATTTGATAAAGATCATCCGGGCTAATTTTGTCATAAGGAGGGTCGGCAAAGGCGAGGTCGAATTTTTTTCCTTCCTCACTCAAAATTTCCAGACCCTTTTGATAGCCGCAGGCCAGAATCCGAGCCTCCAGTCCAAGAGAAGAAAGATTATCCCGAATAATTTGCACTACCATTTTATTTTTTTCAACAAGGACAGCGGAGTGGGCACCGCGCGATAACGCCTCGATTGAAAGCGCACCTGAACCCGCAAACAGATCAAGAATTTCCGTTTCGGCGATGTCATGTTGCAAGATGGCAAAAATTGCCTCGCGGACCCGGCTGGTCGTCGGGCGGGTTGCCTGACCGTTTGGGGTTTTTATTTTCCGCCCCTTAAACTGGCCGCCGATGATGCGTAGGCTCATTCGACCGCTAACCCAAGCGGAATGAGAAACTGCTCTGGATGAAGGTCGTCAAGCTTATCTGCCAGAGGTTGAAAATATCCTTTATGAAAGCGAGGCAGGCTGATTGGGGTTGCTAAAAGGTCATCAAGCCTGGTCCGGAGCTGGTTATGATTGGCCAACCGGCCAGAAACGATAACTCGCGATAGTGGGACGGTGATCCCTTCATCAAAAAATCGTGACAGTTGAAAATCAAGCATCATTTTTATTTCGGTTGCCATCATGCTCCAATGCCGATTGTCATTATCCGGGTCGCATTGAAATTGAAGGTCGGCCACACCGTAGAGGTGGTCACGATAAACAAAACCAATCGCTACGCGGTTTTCGTCCAACTCCAGAATCGCCTCGAGTTCACCGGGGTCGCGCTGGCAAAAGGCGAGATAACCATCGACTAAGGCGACCGCATCCAGTTTGAATCCGGATGGTGGTCTGAATATTTTTTTAAAATCATCCATCAACGCATCAATCTGATGACGATGGTATGCGATTGACAAATATGCTTGATGCTCGGTTTTTTCATTTGCCGTATCGCCGGAACCTATTCCGTTTGTTCCTGCTCCGACCGGCAAGGCATCAAAGTAAAATGATTCTGGTGGTTCCAGAAGGGATTGTGACATTTCAAAACGGACGAGGTCGGTCAGGTCGGTCAGGTTGGTCAGTGGTGCGGTTTGGAGTTTGATTTTTCTTATTATCGCAATTTCGGGAGAGACGGAAAAAAACAGACGAGCATCCGACAGATCGTTTTTAGTTTCTGCGTTTTTATCACTTTCCGAATTGGTCTGGTTTTTTTCGATCTGACCTGTATCGGATGTAGAGTCGATTAACCGATTGACACTCAACCGCGATCCATCATTTAAGACGACTGCTGTCAGTAGTCGGCTACCGATGCGATTAACTCCCCAGGTAAGCGAGTTGGGCGAAGAGGGGGAGTTACCGGGCTTGCTGGACGCACCAGGTGTGGGAGATGGAGTGGGGGGCGTGGGGGGCGGGGATGATGGGGGGATGTTCGACAACTTATTTAACCTCGAAATATTTCTTTATGTTTAATAGCGTTTTTGGACCAATGCCGGGTACGTTTAATAGTGAATCGACCGACAGAAATGGTCCATTGTTGTCGCGAAACAAAACGATGCGTCGTGCGAATTCCGGTCCGATGCCGGGAATCAGTTCAAGCGAATCAGCCGGTGCCAGGTTGGGGTTTAAGACCAACGTAGGTCGATACTGATCCATATACTTAACATTCCATGCGGTCGTCGGTTTCGATTGAGTCAGATAATAATCGCGCACAAATTTATATCCGGCGAAGGAGACAACCAGTACGACTAATACGGTTAGCGTCTTCATCTGCGAATTAGAAAATTCAAAAAAACGATTCATTGTTCATCCGATATTGCCAGCATTTTATAACGACCGAGAAAGAAGTAATATATTGCTGACTCGGCAAAAGGCAAGAGAGGAGGCACAAAAAAGAACGCTACCGAAGGGTCATAACCACAAATATTTACCGCTTACCATCAACCGGGTAAATTCCACGATGATTGTAAATGGTACAAAGGCGAGAATCAAACAGGTCCAGAAACGCCTGAGCAACCTTGGGATGTTTTGACTGGCCAGTAACCGCACCGGAGAGCAGAAGGTAGGAGGCCAGCCTGTCATCCAATTTGAGTTGAACCGGAATATTGGTATATCCATCCAGCGAAGATTCCATAAGGATGGCGGCATCAGCTTCGCCGGATGTGATATAGGTTAACAAATGTTCAGCCGAGGCGGCCTTTATCAACTTTGATTCAATCGATTTCATTACACCGAATTCGCGCAGAATCTGGCGCCCCAGCTGTCCTTCGAAATTGCGATTGGGGTCAACGATTGCAACGCGGCGAATGCGGTTCTTTTTTAGTTCACTCAGCTTATCAAACCTGGCCCCGTCCGGTTGGCCAATGGCAACCAATCCAACCCGAAACAGGCCCGAAAACTGATCCGACGACATCAGCGAATCTTTCTTTAGTTTTTCGAAGTTCTCCGGGTAATTGGAAATAAAAATATCAATTAGTGGATCGGTTTTGGCCCGAACGAAGATACTGTCGTGGTATTCATAA
>JAUUYJ010000278.1 GCA_030588275.1 Candidatus Zixiibacteriota bacterium
GACTGGAGTTCATCCATCGGTAGAAGAAGCATCCCGGCGGTGGCCCAGGTGGAGGTTATCAAAAGAATTGATCCAAGGATGATGGCAATGCGTTTTTTCATAATTTTCCGCGTTCTCTGTTCTGTCAATTTTTTATTTAAACGGCTCGGTCTTAGTTTGGTTCATAAATATATTGTCGGTCGGTTGAACACTTTTACAATATACCTCGAAATGGTTCATTTGCAGAAATTATTTTGATATTCCACCTATTGGGATTGGCAACCCCGTTATTGAGAATTTGCTACCCCAGTTTTTGGGGTTTTCTGGCCCATCTTAATATAGCAGACCTGAGCAACGGCCACTTTGACCCCTTGATCGTCGAAGAGGTTGATTTCGATCGGATTCAAAGTTCGCCCTGCTTTCAAAAATCGTGCTTCGGCAGTGATGTCCGATTGGCAGGGAGCCAAAAAGCGGATGTTCATATCGGTCGTGGCGATTCGGACATCCGGGCCGTCGCGCCGAATAATCAAAAAGCAGGAGATGGTATCGGCGATGGTCATCAAAAGTCCGCCATGAAAACTGTCAAAGACCCCATCGTAGGTACGGTCGTGTGGAGCGCGGACTTTGATAACATCTTCGGTCAGTTCGGTAATCTCAATCCCAAGCGTTTTGACAATCGGGATAGAATCTATTTTATCCAATGCCGCCTGATGTTTGTTATCTGTATCGATCATTTGCTTCTCCTTAAATGTATGAAAATAATGATACGAAACAGGTACCAGCGGTTGTTTGTTCCGCTCAGGCCTGTTTTTGAAGGAGGGCTTCAATTGCCGAATGGCGGTGTGGCTGACTCTTTCCGTGAGTATGTTCCGGGCCGAGGCCCTCAGCATGATGGATTTTTTTCCATTCAGCGAACAGGGAGAGAATCTGATCCGGTTCCAAATAGGTGCGGAATTCCCCCGAAGGATGAGTAAATGAGTTCTGGCCGACTTTAGTCAGGTTTTTTGAGTTTTTCTCAAATGACGGATCGTCGGTACGAAAAGCGGCAATAAAAACCAGAGAACCGGCTTTGGTCCAGCGGTCGATCTTATTAAGAAGAAGATTTATCTGATCCCACGACAGTATTTGAATTATACCGAACAGCAGGATGGCGGAAAATTCTGCATTCTCCGGGGCAAACTGCTCCATATTGGAAACCGATGTGTTGATCTTCAGTTGCTCTTGTGATGCGGTCTGTCTGATAATATCTATGCCAACTTGTGATGGATCGAAGGCGGAAACATCATAACCCTGGCGGGCCAGGTAGATGCTGTTGCGACCCTGCCCTGCTCCGACATCCAGAATCGGTTTTGCTTTGTCAATCAGGTGATGATACTGCGTCAATATTTTGTTCTGCTTTGATCCAAAATAATTAGCACTTTTGTTGTAGGCCTCGTCGTAGGTCATTGATCCGTTTCTTTATTTGTCTGTTTCCGGTATAAATACTGTTATTTCTTGCTCGATTTGGCTCGGTAATCACGAAATGCTCGCATATACTGAGCGATTCTTCTCTCTCGCCCTTTCTCGGTCGGATGATAAAATTTGCGATCTTTGATATTGTCCGGTAAAAAATCCTGATCGACAAAAGGGGTGTCGCAATCAGGCGGATAGATATAGTTTTTGCCATAGCCGACATCTTTCATCAAGCGGGTCGGGGCATTTCGTATATGCAGAGGAACCGGTAGATTCTCAGTCTGTTCGACATCCTCCATCACAGCTCTAAAGGCTTTATAAGCGGAGACCGACTTTGGAGCCGAGGCCAGATAGATGACCGCTTGCGCGATGGCCAGTTCCCCCTCCGGTGGACCCAAAAAACGAAAAGCATCGGTGGCGTTGAGGCATAATGTCAGGGCAAACGAATCGGCCAACCCCACATCTTCAGAAGCAAAACGAACCAGCCGCCTTAATATATACAGATGTTCTTCCCCCCCTTTGAGCATCCGGGCCAACCAATATAAGGAAGCATCAACATCTCCACCCCGAATCGATTTGTGCAAAGCGGAGATCAGGTTAAAATGTTCTTCTCCCGACTTGTCGTAAATAACCTGACGCTTACCGATGATATCTTTGATTAACTCGTACGAAATCTCGGTCTGGTTTTCTGCTGTGTCGCTACTGTCTAAGTCTTGTGCGGCGGTCTCTAAGATCGACAAGGCCCGACGGGCATCACCATCGGCCAGTTCGGCCAAAAACAGTTTCCCCTTGGCCTCAATTGTCAAATTGAGTTTCCCCAATCCGCGCTCCGGGTCGGACAGTCCTTTATCAATCAACGAGACGATCTCATCTTTGGTCAGTCGTTCCAGCACATAGACCCGCAGGCGAGACAGAAGGGGGGAGTTGATTTCAAACGATGGGTTTTCGGTTGTCGCACCGATCAAGGTTATTGAGCCATCTTCAACGTATGGTAAGAATGCGTCCTGCTGGGCTTTATTAAAGCGGTGGATTTCGTCGATAAACAGGTAGGTCGCGGTTCCGTACATGTTGCGCCGTTTACGGGCCGAGCTGATGACCCCTTTGAGTTCCTTGATCGAAGAGATAACGGCGGAGAAGGGTAAAAATTCTGCCTGGCAGGTTTGCGCGATAATGTGGGCCAGCGTTGTTTTGCCGGTTCCGGGGGGACCCCAGAATATCAGCGATCCGACTTTTCCTGCTTCGATAGCTTTACGCAGCGGTTTGCCGGGGCCGATGATTTTTTCCTGCCCAAAGAAATCATCCAGGTTGGTCGGTCGCATCCGGTCGGCCAATGGTGCGTCAGGGCGGGTTATCGGGGCGAAGCTGTTTTTGTCCGATTGGTTGAAAATATCCATTGGCTTAATATATGTAATCAACACCGCCAAAAACAGCGCCTGGTATCACATTTTTGGGGTCTCTGGAGAAGAGGGGACTAATTTAGGGGAGCTGATTACGACAACATGGATCGATTGACATATATTATTTTAAAGCGTATATTTGTTCTGGCATTTAAAGGGTGTCATATTTAGAGGAGGTCAAAATGGTAATCAGGCAAATTGGAATGTGGACCGTAATCGTGGTTCTGTTGTGTGGGTTGGGCGGATGTTCCGGCGATGATAACGCTACTAATAGTAATGGAGATGGTGGAGGAGACACCGGTTCGGCCGAAATTGGTTCGGCGGGAGGGACGGTTAATATTACCGGAAAGGTGTCGCTTGAGATACCAGCAGGAGCCCTGACCGATACGATCAGCTTTCAAATAACGACCGATACCGGTGCATTTCCGCTAACCGGATCTCTCGGCGTGGTTTCGGGAATATATAATATCGAACCGTCCGGTACGATTTTTAACACTCCCGCAATCTTGACGTTAGACTATAACCCGGCTCTTTTGGGCGGAGCAGGGGAAAGTGATATCTTTATTAAAAATAATCACAATGGAGTAATCAGCGATCTTCCGACTGTAGTCAACCAAGCACTCAACACCGCATCAGTTGAGGTCAACTCCCTCTCCTCCTTTGGAGCAGTAGCCGATACTACTGCAATTGTCCTTGATGGGATATTCGCCAAGCTTGTTGTGGGTCGGGCTATTACCTATATGGAAGGTATGGTAATTCGGATGGATATGATGGAAGCATCCTTCGACAGTAGCTACGCCCCTTGCTCCCCGA
>JAUUYJ010000190.1 GCA_030588275.1 Candidatus Zixiibacteriota bacterium
ACCTCATTGGAAGTCAGGAAATCATAGAGATACTCGTATCCTGGCTCCTCCAAAATCGTCAAATTGCACCGATCAATTACATGTTTCCCCATAAGGCGTGATTCGGTCACCAGATATTTGAAATGCTTATTTATTTCCGGAGCTCCACCGGTGATATCGACCGTTTCAATCTCATCAATTTCAGCAATAATCTTGAGGCAACTTTCGACTGTACTTTTTGTAATCATCTCGGTTCTTGTTGGTGAAGCATCGACATGACAATGACTGCAGGCCTGATTGCATTTTTTGCCGACGTTGACCTGCAAGGTGGTAACCGATAGCGCCGTCAGGCGACCGTCGTGGTTGACATGATTTTTTACATACTGGCCGAAGTCCGCCGGAGATGTTGCCAAAAGCTTCAGTTGTTTGTCGATATTCATATTTATCTAAACCATCAAATCATCTATTTTGTTCATCATCTGTACCGAATGAACCAAAGAAATTCCGGCCGCCATCGCGGCGGCGACATGAACTGCCTCGTTCATCTGCTTTTCGTCCGCCCCTTTTTCCAGACAGGCGGAGCTGTAAGCGTCGATGCAGTAAGGGCATTTCAGGGCGTGGGCAATCGCCAGAGCAATCAAAGCTTTCTCCCGACCGCTTAAGGCTCCTTCCTCCATGACGCTGTTGTAATAATCAAAAAACTTATCCCCCAACTGTTTGTTGACGCGGCTGATATCCCCAAATTTCTTAAGATCGTCCGGATTGTAATAATCGCTCATTAGGCTACCCACTTTCCCTGTTCATATCTATTTTATGTGTCATTCTTACACTGTTTTTCAAACACAATTATTGAAGCTCTTTATTCTGTACGGATCTTACTTGATAATTTGGGCCAGATGAGGAAAATATTTCAGGTCTGACAGTTCATCAACGTCGTGCAGTTTTTCAAGTTGACCAACTTTCAGACGATTCGCCTTCGCCTCTTCAAGAGTTCTCGCCAACACCTCTTCAGTTCCCCATCTGATATTATTAAACAACGACCGATACATCTTTCTGATACCGATCAGGTAATATCCGCCATCGAAGGTTGGTCCAATAACCAGATCATTATCATCAAGCAGAGTTGCCGCTTGAGAAATGATTGTGCCGGAAATTCCAGGAATATCGGCGCCGATTAAAATCGCCCGGTCAACAGATTCAATCTCAAGTAATTTTTCCAACGCCCGTTGCATCCGGTTCCCCAGATCGTTCCCCTCTTGCGGGTGGTATTGGTCGAGGCTGACATACCGTTTAGAAAATGACTCACATTTATCAGCCGGGGTCACAAAGGCGGTTCTCAAGAACGTATCTGCATCAAGATCGCATAGTGAACCTATGGCATTATCCAGAAGCGCTTCGTATAGTTCCAACGCTTTCTCGTTGCCAATCTTTTTGGCCAGACGGGTTTTGACAAAGCCGAGTTCCGGCTGTTTGGCCATCAAGCCTACGGCTGTTTTAGGCAAAATGTTCCCCCAATGACCTCAGACCATAATACATAAAGCCAAAAGCGAACGTCGCCAAAAATGGCATACTAAAATACAGACCCAACCAACCGGCATAACCGATCGCCACCAGTGCGTACAGAGCCAAGCCAATTTCTATAACCATCGTCCGATCAAATTTAATCTTATAATCGCTTGATACGGGGGAGGGGTGGGATTTATTCTCTCCGCTTGTGCCTGTTTTTGGGGTTCGGACAAACTCCGGCGTTTGATGCGATCCAAACAGAGCGCTAAATATAGCCAGAGAGTTATTGATCGACAATGCTACTCCCAAAGATGTCATGGCCGGGAGCAGTAACAGGTTTTTTGTGGTTCGTATTTTTTTCTGCCGACGATAAGCAAGACCATAAAATAGTGACATCGAACCGGTCCCGGCCAGAAAGATCGGTAGATCAACCAAAAGGATTTTCAGCAAACCAGACTCTAACCTGAGGTACAAGGCAGGTACCAGCATCACCGCCAATAGCAGAAGAGCCAAAGAAACCGATTTGTGCGTCAGGTGAAATGTTGCGGCCAGCTTAACTCGATACGGAAACCGCTTACGGTACAAATTGGGCAAAACCTTAAGTCCGGTCTCTACAGCACCACGCGCCCACCGATACTGTTGCGACTTAAACGACCGGATCGAGGCCGGTAGTTCGGTTGGGACATCAACCGCTTCGACAAAAATCATTTTCCATCCGGCCATCTGAGCCCTATACGAGAGGTCAAGGTCTTCGGTCAACGTATCCGATTGCCAACCACCCGCCTCAATGATCGCTCGTTTGCGCCAAATGCCGGCGGTCCCGTTGAAGTTCATAAACAGATTTCCATAACTGCGCGCCGCCTGCTCAATCAGAAAGTGGGCATCCAGAAAAAGGGCTTGAGCCCGACAGAGAAGAGATTGATCTCGGTTGATGAAACTCCACCTTGCCTGCACCATCCCAATAGTCGGGTCGGAAAAACGTCCGATCAGTTTTTGTAAAAAATCGACACGGGGGATGTTGTCAGAATCAAAGATGGCAATAAATTCACCCCTGGCGATACTTAATCCATCCGCCAACGCACCCGCTTTGTATCCCCGGCGGTGGTCACGATGCAGATGAGTGATCGTGACACCCATTTCCTCGACCTGCTTCATAACAGTTCCAATTATCGCAGTCGTGTCGTCGGTCGAATCATCGAGAACCTGAATCTCAAAACGATCCGGAGGATAGTCAAAATTTGAAACAGCCTTAATCAACCGTTCGACAACAAATCGCTCATTATAAACCGGTAGTTGGATCGTTACCAATGGCAACTCACTATCATAAATGTCTGCTAACGGGATGGTCGCATCAGACCGCTTGCGGTTTTTCAAATAAATGAATATCAGCCAGTACAGATGGATACCGTACGAGGCGATCCAAAAAAGCAAAAAGAAATAAAATATCAAAAATAGATCACTACCCATGTTCTACCCGAACTCCCCGCCGTTGTTTAAACGCTTGATAAATCAGGATAAGATAAAAAGGGACGTAAACAATTAACCGTACCCATAAAATTTCTGCCGCTTCCTCGGCCAGACCATACTGGGCGATGTACAGCTCGTATGTCAGCAGGATGCTTCCTGACAAATAAAGAAAAGCAATATTGAGATTGCGAATCAAAAACGGCACTATCCACACCAAATACCAGGGAAACAGAACCGGCGTCAGCACAATGTAGCCACCAAAGGCAAATAACTGACAATCCCACAGATCGGCTTTCCCCCGACTGCGCACCAGTTGATAAATAAACCAGGCAACTATCAGACCAGCCGCTCCAAAACGGGCGATATCATAACCAACCGCCCAGCGCAAAGCCAAAAATCCGGAGGAGTTCGATTGCCAGCTTTGCAAATACTCAAAAAGCGATCCCAAAAACTTTCCATCGCTCCCAATGGCATACGGCAAGTACATCAATATAATTGTCGCCCAAAATGATGCTCCAAACTGCCAGCGATTTTTACCCTTGAAGTTAAGAAAGATGAAGGGAAAAAAGAGCAGGCCGTAAAATTTTATCAAAACGGCCAATGCCAGAAGTAACCCGGAAATTACCGGACGCTTACGAATGACCAAAATAAAAGCCGACAACAAAAACGGCAGAGCCAGAATATCAAGATGCGCCGAGAGAAAGAACTCGATTATGACTAAAGGGGAATAGAGATACAGAAGTAAATTAGCGCGATCAAATTGAGCCGTTCTGCTCCAGACCATCAACGTGGCAATGGTTAATAATTCAAAAAGAAAGCAGAGCCATTTAAACGCAACGATAGACTGCCCACTAATAAGATGCGTTATGGCAAAAAGATTTTGAGCCATTGGCGGGTAGATGGTCGGAAGCCAGGAGTGGTTTATCTTTGGATGTATATCCTCATCAACCAGATGCTCAACCTCCGGGGCGGTCGGTTCATATAGATACGGGTTGATGCCACTAACGTTCTGTTTTCCATCCCACAGGTAGCGATAAACATCATCCGATAAATAAAGATTATCACCCGCTCCAACGATCATAACGATGCGTACCAAAATTGCACAGGCGATAGCAAGATAGAATAATGATCTGTCTTTTGCCGCCAAATCAAAACGACGGCCAACAAAATAGATCAAGACTGACAATCCGAACATTACCTGTGTGATGATTAAAAATTTGACCATCCGGGGAGATTCATAATCGGGATAGAATATCAGAGATGATGCGATAACAAAAATTACCAATAGGAGAATAAACAGAAGGCGACGACTCATCGGGTCAGAGCCTCACGCAGAATAATCCACAAAAATTTATACCCAGCCCGGATTGAGCCGATAATCGTTCCGGAGATTTTTGATTGACCAATCCGAGCCCGGTACGAGACCGGAACTTCGATACATTTCATCTTCGCCTTGACCGCTTTGACTTGCATCTCGGTGGTCCATCCAAAATTGCGATCTTTCATTCCCAGCTTCAGATACGCATCATATCGAATCGCTCGAAACGGGCCGACATCGGTAAACTTCACTCCCCAGATCAGACTGATTAAGCCGGTCGTCAGCCAATTGCCAAAGGCGGCGGCTGGTGGGATAGCTTTGTGCGACCGGTATGTTTGCATGCGTGAACCGATCACCATATCTAACCCATCTTTCACAATCGGCCCAATCAAATCGACCGCTTCGGCTGGAAAGTCGCTGTAATCTCCATCGATAAAAAGAAGAATATCGGTTTTTGAAACGGCACTAACCGCTTTCAAGCAGGCCGCACCGTACCCTTTCTCAGTTTCAGTTACGACGACAGCACCGGCTCGGCGAGCAACGTCGGCGGTCCGGTCAGTCGAACCGTTGTCACCGACAATAATCGCATCAATGCCATCAGGCAGGTCGGCGATAACTTTGCCAATCGACTCTTCCTCATTTAAGGCCGGAATGATAACCGTGATATGTTGTTCCCCAATTGCCACAGCGCAGTTTTCCACCTTACTTTTTATTCAACGACCAGTCGTAATCGATATAGCTTATTTTGTACTTCGAATTCTGCATAGTTTGTTTTTGATCTGCAGGATGATAGCCGATAAGAAAATTGATGGCACTATTTTCTTTTTTAGAGAATCCTTTACGGGCATCCGCCACATAATACTTCTCAATAAAATCATCCCCGAACCAATCAAAGATGGCCGACAGCTCCGCCTTTCCTGCTGATGGGTCGAGGCGATTATAGTCTGTATTCAACGCAAAATTTGCTGACGCATCATTCAACTGTTTATCAAGTGCGTCCGCAATGTATGGTGTCCCAGCCAATGGAGGGCAACCGATTGAGGCACAGAC
>JAUUYJ010000326.1 GCA_030588275.1 Candidatus Zixiibacteriota bacterium
GCTGTCGGCCAAATGAACGACCAAAGATTCTGGTGAGACACCAATACTGTCCAGATAATGTTTGGCGTAAACGTATTGCCATTGATTGGCGGTATCGGCCAGCCGTTGTGCGTAGGTAAATTCGGGGTGCCCCGATACATATAGACTAATTTCCTGGCTTGAGGCATACGGCCCAACCCAGATATCATTACCATAAGCAAATGAGGAATCTTTCAACGCTTTTCTGAAATCCTGGGCGCCGTTTAAAATCATGTCAAAACGCTCAGTCAGTTGCCGATGTGAATAACGCATCGTGCCGTAAAAAATGTTGCCAAAGGCAAAAAATTTATAGGGAGTTTTATCCACCCCCTGTACGATTGAAAACGTCATACAGATCAATATCAAAAGGGCAAAATATTTCTTTGCCATAGCCATCACCTCATTTTTATTACGCCAGTATTACACCAACCAAACCGGGCAAAATCCCTGCCATCCGGTAAGTGCAGTAAATCATCCTGTTACAATCGGTTTCGCAACCGGTATGATTTGTACTACTGTTCAATCGGTCCCTTTGTGCAGACAATGAACAACAAATTATAACCGATTCTTAGTCCAACCCACAATACTATTATCGGTTCTTCAGGCCGGATTTTGAGTCAATTATCACTTATTGAGAGCCGTTTTTTCGGAGCACAACATAGGTAATTCAGCTTTCAATCAAGCTCTTATACAGATTTTTGTAGGCCTCGGCGAATCGTTCCATCGAATATTTTCCTACCGCCTCGACCTGTCCGGCTTGCGCCAACCGATCTGCCAGCGATTTATCTCGAAGCAATCTCAATATTCCGGTCGCCAAGGCTGATCCGTCGCCCGGTGCAACCAGAAGGCCGGTTCGATTATCGTCGATAATATCTTCGGGACCGCCAGACCGGGTTGCCACAACCGGGAGTCCGGCTACCATCGCCTCAATGGTCGTTAGCGAAAACCCTTCATGAATAGAGGATGAAACATACAGGTCGGCGACCGCAAAAAGCATCGAAATATCTGAATATTCCCCCAAAAGGGTAACGTTTGTTTCCAGGTGGTTGTGACTGATTTTTTCCTTTAAGTGCTTGATACCTGCTTCGGTTCCGTGACCGGCAATCAATAACCTGATCTTTGGAAATTCCTCTTTTACGATCGTCAGAGCATCAATTAAGTATGGATAACCTTTGACCGAACGAAGATGTCCGACGGCGGCGATCAGCTTGGTCCCTTCCGGACAGTCATATTGCTTCCTGAATTCAATGATTTGGTCTGAGGTCGGTTTCTTCTCCAAGCGGGAAGCATCGAAGCCATTGTTGATCGTTACTAATTTCTTTCGGGAGACATTAAAAGAATCAATCATCTTGTTTTTGAGGTAATCGGAAACCGCCACCGTTTGCGTACTGAAGCGAACTGCCATCCGGGTCAACAGGCGCGTCTTATATGTTTCAACATCCATCAGACCATGAATGGTGCAGATCGATTTGTTGCCACAGTATTTCGAGGCAAGCCAGTTGTAAGTATTCATTCTGATCAGGTGGCTCTGAACGATATCGTAATCATGCTCTTTGATAATATGGATAATGCGATTTAAAGTTTTCAGGTTAAATTTTCCGCTACCGGGCAGGAGGTGTAATTGCCCCCCCTCCCCCTTGTCTGATAAATCAAGATGATTATCTGAATTACCAACAACAATGGTGGAGGAGTCAAACCGCCCGTCATCAATCGTCTCAATTAGATTATGGACAACCCGTTCGGCACCCCCAATCGTTCCAAAATCTTCCACCAGTTGCAATACTTTGATCGGCCTGGTTGACGGTTCCGGAACTGGTGGGCGCATCCAGTACACTTCATCAATCGATTTGCTTCCACGGGGGTGTTGCAGATAGACACCAGCCAGAAGTGACTTAAACTGTTCCAGATCAATATTATTTCCGATACCGATGCGGCGTAAGAGGTAGCGATTGTGCCCCGGTCGGCTGAATCCGATCTCCGAGGTTACTGCGCAGTCATAATGTTGGGCGGTTAGTGCCACAACTTCAGGTGTAATATCGTCGAGACGACCGTTGGGATAAGCGAATTCATTTACCGGGCAACCGATAATTTTTTCAATATCGGTTTTACTACCGACAATCTCATCTCCCAAATCTGATGAATCAAGCTGACTTAGAATGGGGTGATTGCGTGAGTGGGCACCGATAGAAACCAGCCCTTCCTGAGCCGTTTGTCGCAAATATTCAGGAGACATCGGAAGGTAATCGGAGAATTGTTCTTCATCAATCAACCGACCAAACTGCTCCCTCAGCGAAGCGACAATTTTATCCTTTTGGGCCGAAGGGATCGACTTCAAATGTCCGGCGATTTGCAAGCGACAGGAGGGGATGTTATCTGGATTGGTTAAGTCATGATGCCCCAGATTAAACTGTCGTAAATCAATAATGCGCCCGGCATGTGACTTCAGAAGGACGGATATGTAATCGGGCCAGAGATAATCTCTAATACTGTCCTCAGGGTTGATAAAATGGCTGGCGGCAAAAATCGTCGCCGGAATCTGGTATTTTTGGAGGATCGGGTAGGCTAATTTGTAGTTTGACATATAGCCATCGTCAAAAGTGATCGCCACACTATACGGTTCGACCCGGTTCTGTCC
>JAUUYJ010000160.1 GCA_030588275.1 Candidatus Zixiibacteriota bacterium
CCGCCCGGAGCCGGTCGCTTCGGATCTGTCGGAAAGGCGCTCCCGAATGCCGAGGTCAAAATTGACCAGCCGAATGAGGTTGGTGTTGGAGAAATAATCGCGCGCGGACCGATGATTACACCCGGTTATGACGACAATCCGGAGGCAACGGCAGAACTGATTCAGGATGGCTGGCTTCACACCGGCGATCTGGGGCGGATTGATTCGGATGGTTATCTGTTTATTGTTGGGCGGAAAAAAAGTTTGATCGTTTCTGCCGCCGGAAAAAATATTTACCCGGAGGAGATTGAAGGGGAGCTATTAAAATCTTCATTTGTCTTCGAGACGATTGTCGTTTCCAAAATGTCCGATTCCGGGCGGGAAGAGGTGGCCGCATTTATTCACCCCGATATGGAATTGATTTCACGTACGGTTGGTAAAGAGCTGTCAGATATTACCCGCGCTGATATCAAAACTCATCTTGATCCCGTTATCAAAGAGGTGAACAATCGGATCGCATCCTATAAGCGGATCAAGCATGTGACTTACGAAACGGAGGAGTTGGCCAAAACCTCTACCAGGAAAATCAAAAGGTTTCTCTATCAAAAATGATTGTAACGCGCAGTATCACTCTGTCAGCCGAAGGTGTTTGCGATATCCATGATATCACCCGGGAAGTCGGTGGCCTGATCAAATCGAGCGGTCTGAATTCCGGAACGGTGACAGTTTTTGTTCCTGGATCGACCGGTGGCTTGACCACAATTGAGTATGAGCCTGGTTTAATTCAGGATTTGCCCGCCTTAATGGAAAAATTGATCCCATCCAATATATCGTACAAGCATGATGAAACATGGCACGACGGCAACGGGTTTTCTCACCTGAGGGCGGCCATGATCGGTCCCGATATAACGGTCCCATTTGTTGCCGGGAAAATGACTTTGGGGACCTGGCAACAGATTGTTTTTGTCGATTTTGATAATCGGTGTCGAGAACGGGAATTGATTGTACAAATATACGGAGAGTAATGTGAACTTTAAAACGATTGAAGTAAAAGATAAAAAATTAATCCTGCTGGATCAGACCGTTCTTCCGGGTAAGACTGTCTATAACAGCTATGAAGATTTCCGTGATGTGATTACAGCTATCAAGCGGCTCGAAGTTCGTGGCGCTCCAGCGATAGGAATAGCGGCCGCTTATGCTTTGGCCTTGGCGGTTGAGATTAGAGCCGATTATGACCTAAACGGTTTAAAGAAAATCATGGTAGATGTTGCCCGTGAAATTAAAGATGCCCGACCGACGGCGGTCAATCTGGCCTGGGCGATTGATCGTTGTTTGGCGAAATCTTACCAATATGAGGGTGAGTCTGTCGATGAGTACCGGACGATATTTTGGAACGAGGCTGATGCGATCCATGCCGAAGATATCGAAATGTGCGATGCGATGGGGCGCTTTGGTGCCGAACTGATCCCGGATGGATCGACTGTCTTAACACATTGCAACGCCGGGGCATTGGCGACCGGCGGGATTGGTACCGCTCTGGCGGTGTTCTACAAGGCGGCTGAGATGGGCAAAAATATCAAAGTGTTTGCCGACGAAACCCGTCCACTTCTGCAGGGAGCCCGATTGACCTGCTGGGAGCTGATGCAGGCTGGTATTGATGTTACCCTTTTGACCGACAACATGGCCGGGTATGCGATGGCGCAGGGTAAAATCGACGCTGTCATAACCGGAGCGGATCGAATTACCCAAAACGGTGATGTCGCGAACAAGATCGGAACTTATGCTGTCGCCGTTTTGGCCGAAAAGCATAACATCCCGTTTTATGTAGCCGCCCCGGAATCGACCTTTGACAAAGAGCTGGAGACGGGTGACGATATTATTATAGAGGAGCGGGAGCCGGATGAAGTCACCAATGGGTTTGGTATCCCGACTGCCCCTGCTGGAGTCAAAGTGTTTTCACCCGCCTTTGATATTACACCGCATAACTTGGTAACCGCATACATCACCGACAGCGGTATCAGGCCGGGCGGGCGGACCAAGTAATGCTTGATGTCTGATGCGACAGCGGAACTAAATGGACCAGACTATAAGAACAATCGACCTGCGCGTGTACTGCTCCGAAGGGGGGAGGCCGGAGCATTATCTAAAACGGTTTGACCGGCAAACGGTTTTTGGGTCGATTTTGGCGATCCAATATATACGTCCACGCATCATCAAGCCAAAATCAGAGTATGCCGTTTTGGGATTTACCGATGATCTTTTCTTAGCATCACTAAACGACTTTTCGAAAAATAACCGCAGTACCAATGAGATCACTTTCTTTGATAATCTGAAGGAGATGATTGCCGGTTATAATTATGGCTTTAATCTGGCTCTGGAGATTACCAAAGAAATAAGCGGCATGACCCGTTTCTATAAGATAGTGGGGGTTGATCTGACGGCGGATAACCTCAAGGAATATTTTGAGACGATTGTCGAGCTGGTACCTCCGGTTCTAAACTCGCTGAAATTGCCGACCGATCTGGTTCTAACCGTAATGGCTGAGATAAATATTGCCCAGCAAACGATCGAAACGATTCGCTGTCAGGACGGGGAGAGCCTCGATATTTACCTTTATGATGATGCGCAGGGTCATTGGCTTAAGGAAGAAAATTGACCACTTCATAGCCTGATTGACAATCAAAACGTCTGTTTAGTCAGCCGAATAATTAATTTCAAAGTATAATTGATCTATTTTTGTTAGATAGTATGAATCCGGGAACAAATCCTAAACATGGCTGTTATTAATCCAAAATAAGAGAAACTTTCAGGGTTTTTGGAATGAATTTTCAAGGAGAAATAAACATGTTAAAGATTAACGCGCCGGCTCCCGAGTTTGAATTGGAAGCCTACCACGAAAACGATATCAAGAATATTTCGCTGGCCGACTATAAAGGAAAATGGGTCATCCTCTTTTTCTACCCGGCTGATTTTACCTTTGTATGCCCGACCGAATTGGGTGACTTGGCTGATAAGTACGAAACGATCAAAGCTGAAGGGGCCGAAGTTATGGTCGCTTCAACCGATACGGTCTTTTCGCACAAAGCCTGGTTTGATTCTTCACCGACAATCGGCAAGATCAAATTTCCGATGTTGGCCGATCCGACCGGTAAGCTGTCACGTGACTATGGTGTTTACATCGATGAAGCTGGTTTGGCTTTGCGCGGTACTTTCATCATTGACCCGGACGGCATTGTCAAATCTTTTGAAATCAACGATAACTCAATTGGTCGTAGTTCCGACGAACTGATTCGCAAGCTTCAGGCGGCCAAGTTTGTGCGCGAGCATAACGGCGAAGTTTGCCCAATGAATTGGAAGCCGGGTGCCGAGACACTCAAGCCGGGTCTTGATCTGGTTGGCAAGATATAAGATTTTAGATACACCTCTCTCTTTGGAAGGCCCGCTTTAGCTATGAAGCGGGCCTGTTTTTTTTATCCGTTTTGTACGAAATTTGAGAGTCTTGACGCTTAAATCATGGGTGAAATCAGCCGATATTCATTCGAGAGGCTAAATATAATAAAAAAATCAATTAAGGACTTGACAGAGACCGACTTTCTCTTATATTTTCCGGCTCTGTTTAAAGCAGTAGAATGATTTTTTTGGAGTGAATTATGAAAACGATGATTGCCAAGTTGGCCGACGTTGAGCATAAGTGGTACGTGGTCGATATGAAAGATGTTATCCTTGGCCGGGCGGCTGTGAAAATTGCCGACAAATTACGCGGGAAAGATAAGCCAATCTTTTCTCCTCACATGGATTGTGGCGACAATATTATTGTCATCAACGCCCGCCATGTTGCCGTCACAGGAAAAAAGGCGGAAGATAAAAAATATTACCGTTACACCGGATTCCCAGGTGGTTTAAGGGAACGGACCTTTCAGGAAATGATAACAAGATTTCCTGAGCGGGTGATTGAACGTGCGGTTCGAGGAATGATTCCGCATAATCGTCTGGGACGGAAAGTCTTTAAAAAGTTGCATGTCTATGCCGATGATGCCCATCCACATGAGGCGCAGAAACCGGAATCTCTGAAACTGTTTTGATTATTAGGTAGATAATGGAAGAAAAAGTCGTAAGTAGTCAAGAGAATGTCTTTGGTGCAACCGGGCGGCGCAAAGAATCTGTTTGCCGGGTTAATCTTCAGATGGGTAAGGGTGCGTTTGTAATTAACGGCCGGACCCACAAAGGATATCTGTTTCGCGATTCATTGGTGCAACATATTATGGCACCTTTAGAATCGGTCGAATTGGCCGCCAAAGTTGATATTACCGCCAGCGTAAAAGGTGGTGGATTGAGCGGGCAGGCAGGTGCTGTCAGATTAGCAGTTTCACGGGCTTTGATTAAGCTTGACCCGGAATTGCGTCCCGCTTTGAAAAAAGCTGGATTTTTGACAGTTGATGCTCGCAAAGTTGAACGGAAGAAATACGGTCAGCCAAAAGCCCGTAAGCGCTTCCAGTTCTCCAAGCGTTAAAAAGTAACCAAATAATCACATCCCCGGACTTGTGCGGGGGTCCGCTTTCGCGGCCCGCAGAGGATGAACGGGATGGAAGACTAAAACCGAAAGGCATTACTCATGGTTGATCCCCGTTTGAAAAAACTGCTGGAATCTGGTGTCCATTTTGGTCATCAGACGCGTCGTTGGAATCCCAAGATGAAACCGTTCATCTTTACTGCACGCAACGGCATCTATATTATTGATCTCAAAAAAACATTGATTGCAATTGATGCGGCCAAGCGGAAAATTCAGGAAGTTGTCTCAGCCGGAAAGCCGATTCTCTTTGTCGGTACCAAAAAACAGGCTCAGACGGTTTTAAAAGAAGCGGCCGAGAAGGCTGGAATCTTCTTTGTTGTCGAGCGCTGGTTGGGTGGACTGTTGACCAACTTCCATACCATCCGAGGTGGTATCAAGCGTCTCAAAGAGATTGAAAAGATGATCGAAGAAGGCACCATCGAAAAATATACCAAGAAGGAAAGAATCGGGATTGACCGCGAACAGAACCGGCTGACCAAAGTTCTCGGCGGTATCAAAGAGATGAACACGCTTCCCGGTTTGGTCTTTATCGTCGATGCCAAGAAAGAAAAAATCGCCGTAGCCGAAGCCTCCCGACTGAAGATTCCGATTGTGGGAATTGTTGATACTAATGCGGACCCGGATTTGATCGACTTTCCGATTGCGGCTAACGATGATGCTATTAAATCAATCAAAGTGATTACGATGGAGTTGATCGAAGCTATCGAGACTGCGCGCCATGGTACATCGGTTGCCGAAATGGCCGGTGGTAACGGCGAAACTCAGGATAGTGCTATGATCGAAAAAACTGTTTCTGCCGAGAAGCCGAAAGAAGATACCGGCAGTAAATCAAGCGACCAATAATTCAGGAGTTTTAGTGGTATGGCTCAGATAAATGCTCAGATGGTGAAGGAACTGCGGGACAAAACCGGTGCCGGTATGATGGATTGCAAAAAGGCGTTGGGTGATTCAGATGGTGATATTGAAAAAGCTATCAAGCATCTTCGTGAAGCGGGGATTGCCTCGGCCGCCAAAAAATCAGGCCGAGCTACCAGTGAAGGGCTGATCTATTCCTACATTCATCCCGGTGATAAGCTGGGTGTCTTGGTTGAGATCAATTGTGAAACCGACTTTGTTGCACGCACCGATGATTTTCAATCTTTCGCCAAAGATATTTGTATGCAGATCGCGGCAACCGACCCCCGCGTTGTTACGCGCGAAGAGGTGACCGAAGAACTGATCGCCTCTGAAAAAGATGTTTATCGCAATATTGCGTTAAAAGAGGGGAAGCCGGAAAAGATAGTCGAAAAGATTATTGAAGGGAAGATGGATAAATTCTTCAGCGAAGCATGTCTGATGGAACAACCGTTTGTCAAGGATACCGACAAGACAATTTCCGAATTGGTAACCGATAAGGTTGGTACGCTGGGAGAAAATATCAAGATTCGTCGCTTCGTTCGCTTTCGCCTGGGAGAATAACCGATGGGGGA
>JAUUYJ010000040.1 GCA_030588275.1 Candidatus Zixiibacteriota bacterium
ACCTTTCGGTCTTGTTTGTATTGTCTCCTTAACCATATCTATAGTAATCGCTTAGGTAGTCAGGTTGACTGCCTGGCATGGCAAGTTATTTGCAATGAATTTCTTTGCTATGCGACCGGTTTATCTAACAGCTATTTTTTATGGATTGATATTGATATCATCCGGCCCGATCGGGGCAGATGAGATAACCGATTTTCAGATATCTCAGGATTTTTCAGAAGCGCAACAACATGAATCATCCATAGCGGTTGGCCTAAATGGCCACTTCGCCGTGCTGTGGGTTGATGATCGGAGTGGTCAGGCAGATATATATTGTCGTCTGTTCGATTCTGGAGCGGTGCCGATTGATAACGAATTCGTCTTAAACGATGATGGCATCGGTGCCTGGCAACTTGAACCGGATTTGTCTTCCGACTGGTATGGGAATTACTTTGCGGTTTGGAAGGATTACCGAAACGGCTCTTATCCCTTTGACCCGGATGTTTATTACCAGAAACTTGATAGCGTCGGCTTTGTTGAGGCGAATAAAAATATAACCATCGAACATCCTGATTCAAGCCATCAGTCCCCAGCGATTGGAGCGACCGGGTGGGGGAAAAGTATCGTCGCCTGGACAGATTTGCGTGAATATAATTGGGATATTTACATGCAGTCGTTGGACAATGATGGCAATTTAATTTCGGGCAATATTCAGGTTAACGATGATATCTCCACAACTCCGCAACATGAGCCGGATGTGGCGCTTTCACCTGAGGGGTGGTTTGTGATTGCCTGGTACGACCGGCGCAATGGGAACGATGATATCTACATTCAAAAATTTGATTCATCCGGAGCGATGGTTGGCTCCAATATAAAAGTCAATTCCGATAACAGTCTGGCTCGTCAAAAATTTCCATCGGTAGCGATTGGTGGTAATGGGGTCGTTTATGTTGTCTGGACCGATTGGCGCAATGGAACTTATCCGGCCAATTCCGATATCTTTGGACAAAGATTTGACTCCGATTTGAACCGGTTGGAAGGGAACATCGAAATCAATCGGGATAATAATTACAATTCTCAGCGTGACCCACAGGTAGCCTCTGATCGAATGGGAAATGTTTGCGTCGTCTGGTCCGATTCAACATTTTCTGGCTGGAATGCCAGAGGGCAGATGATCGAATTTACCGGAAATTTCCGGGATAATAATTTTGCCGTAAACCTCGATCTCAATGGAGATCAGCTGATGCCGGATGTGGCCCTTGATGGATACAATTTATATATGACCTGGTCGGACAACCGCAATGGTGATTTTGATACTTATGGACGAGTGACTCAATACAACGATCCGACTCTGATTGCCAACCCCAGACGGATTGACATAACCAGAGATAAAAATGATCCACCCGATCAACCAATTATGGTAACCTTAACCAATGCCGGCTATGGAGAGTTGAATTATCGTATGCGGCCTCTTCAATCCTGGTTAAATCTTTCATCCGACTCTGGCATGACAACCGATTCATTTGTCGTCACCATTGATACCGACTCACTCGATTATGGTATGCACCAGGGGCAGATACAGCTCATTGACTTGGCGGGGAATGATTCAAGCACAATCATTCCGGTAATAGTTACGGTGACCGGACCGATGCTTTCATTTGCACCGGAGGCTCTTTTGTTTAACGCCTTGATTGAGATGGGATCTCCATCCGAACAGAATATCATTATCAATAATATTGGAAGTGGATCGCTTAACTGGTCGCTTTCGAGCAACGAGAGCTGGATCACTTTTGATCAAAGCTCCGGGAGTTCGGGTGATATGATTTCTGTCGGGTGTGACCTGACATCCCTCAGCTCTGGAGACTATATCGGATACCTGATAGCGACCGATGTCGATGCGATCAATTCACCCGAGTCGCTTGAAGTTTTGCTAACTGTGATTTCAAATATCCCGTTTATCTCCGCCTCCGTTGACAATCTTTTTATTAATTTATCGCCCGGTGGACCGGTAACCGATTCGATTCTCATCAGTAACCTTGGTGGTGGTGAGCTGAACTGGCGATCTTATCACCAAGAATCCTGGATGACGTTATCGGTTGATAGTGGTCAGAGTGGCGATTACCTGCCTTACACAATCGAATCAGACGGCCTGACAACCGGATATTACATCGACTCGATCATAATAACCGATACCGTCGCATACAATAATCCGCTCAGTATCCCGGTAGATTTACTGCTTCGCTCGGCTGACAGTATTATCATTACGCCGGTGATGGTTGAAACCGGAAGTGAATTTCAATCAGAATTTTATCTTCAGGCGGGGCAGGTGCTGACCGATGGAGTTCTGATTTTTAATTATGACAATCGCTTTATCTCAGTCGATTCTTTTTCATCCCCCTTATCCGGGGAATTATCCGGTTATGTTAGCACAACAATCGATAGTCAGACAAATCAGCTTCGGGTACAACTAAGTTCCGACAGCGATGGGGTTGGAACTGGGCGCCATTTTGTCGGTGATCTGTATGGAACGGCCAACGATTCGGTTGGAGGACAGACAATTTTTGACCCCTTCTATGGGGAGGCATCATTTTTCCTCAAGAATGCAGTTGGCGAGGTTTTCCCTCCAGAGGTCTCAATCGGTCCGATTGATATCTCGATTTCGACAGGAATTGAGGATGAGGAAGATATCCTGATTCCGACCTTTTTCTCCCTCGATCAAAACTGGCCTAATCCGTTTAATAGTACGACGGTTATTAATTACTCGATTCCACGTCAGGGTTATGTCCGCATTGAACTGTTTAATATTCTGGGACAGACAGTCAAATTGCTGGTTGATGATTGGCTTCTCCCTGGTCAGTATAGTATTTCCTGGAATGGGAGAAATCAAAATGGCCGGGATATGGCTTCCGGGATATACTTTTATCGGTTGACCAGCGACCAAAGCTCCTCGGTGAGAAAGATGGTTCTTCTTAAATAACTTACCCGCTTTGCCATATTTTTGGCTTTTATTGTTTTTCTCCATTCTTCATATTAAACGGGCAACCAATTAAGGCTTAATATCATCTAAGTTAAAAAGAGAGGCATTCAACAAGTGAGGTCGAGATGCGTTTAAGGATTTGTTATCTGGGACTATTTATATTAGCGGTTCTATTTCTGACTCAGGCGGTCAGCGCCGAACAAGGTCGAATCTATGGAAAGATTTATACTGACCGGGGAGATATCCTTGAGGGGATCATTCGCTGGGACAAGAATGAAGCTTCCTGGGATGATATTATAGATGGTTACAAGGAGCAGGTAAAAAAGAAATCGAAGAAGAAAAGTCGCCGTAAGTACGGTGATGGTAATTCCCGGGTTAGCCTCTTTGGTTTAACCATATTCTCTGAGGGAGGGTCATGGGGATCTTCGTCCCAAACCGGTATCGCTTTCGGTCACCTTCGCAAATTAACTCCGCAAGATGATGGTGCCGAAATGGAGCTCAAAAGCGGTGATGTGATCTTTATCCGGAATAGTTCGACTGATCTGGGAAGTGGGATTCGAGAGATTGTCATTGAAACCAGGGATGAAGGGGAGTTGGAACTCGACTGGGACGATATTGATTATATAGAGTTTTCTGATGGGGGAGATGTCGATTCTGATTTTGGAACCCGTATCTATGGAACCGTTTCGACCAGTCGCGCAGGTGAATTTACCGGGTGGATATGTTGGGATATGGATGAGATGTTTTCGACCGATATTATTGATGGTCGGGATAAGAGACGCAAAAGAAAAATCAAGTTTTCCAAGATAGCAAGTATCGAAAAAATATCATCGCAGGCTTCCAATGTCGTGACCAAGGATGGGAAAGAATTCCGACTTGATGACTCCAACGATGTTGACAGTGGTAATCGTGGTATTGTTATCTCCGATCCAAAAATGGGGCGGGTGATTGTCGAATGGGACGAGTTTGAAAAACTTGATCTGTTAACACCCCCCAAATCTGCTTATGTCTCCTATGATCAGTTCGACGGTGGTCGGCCGATTAGGGGAACGGTTTTTGATGAGGAGGGTGATTCTTTTGCCGGGACGATCCGCTGGGATAACGACGAGGAGTTCAGTTGGGAAATCCTTGATGGTGAATATCGGGGTGTCAATTTCGACATCACTTTTGAAAACATCAAGTCGATTGAGAAGCTATCGCGTCGTTCCAGTCGTGTGACCCTCTGGGATGGTCGCCAGTATCGTTTGCGGGAGTCAAACGATGTTAATGATGAGAATAAAGGGATCTTTATCGTTGCCAAAGGTGACGATGAAGAGGCTGAGGTTGAATGGGAAGATTTTGATCGGATTGAGTTTAAAAAATAGTAGCACCTTCCATCCATACATTGCCATACAAAAAAGCCCCGTCCTTTGCCAGACGGGGCTTTCCTCTAAGATAAATTCCAGGAAAATATACTACTCACCAATTGCCTTGGCATCTTCCAAATCTTTGACAACTTTTTCGGTTGGTCCGATAAATTTACGCGCTTTGGGGGCTTTGCGGGCCACCTTCAAGAAACTCTTGTATGCGGCGATGATGGCATCGTAATTTTCCGGGTCACTGGAATGGACGCAGATGGCGTAATTGTAAAACGTGCGCCAATGCTTGGGATTTAACGTTTTGGCCGTATTATAATGAGTCATGGCTTGTGAGTAAGATTCCCGTTCCCGGTATATGTTGGCCAGGTTGTATTGAGAACCGAAATGATTGGGGTTTGCTACAACCGCCTTTTTGAAATAGGTTATCGCCTTGTTACTTTGTTTTTTCTTTCGGTAAGCCATACCACACTGGTAAAAAGCGTAGGCATCAGTATCAGTTTTGAAAAAATCCTCGTACGCCTTGATGCATTCGTCATAATTTTTCAGGTTATAATAAATCTTCCCAATCTCTTTTTTGACCGCGCTATTACTCGGGTCAGCTGAGGCGGCTCCCTGAAAGGCGGATAGAGCGTTGTCGTACTGTTTCATGGCGTAGTAGGACTTACCGAGATTTGAAAAGCCGAGTCCATCGGTTGGACTGAGTTCAGTTGTCCTTTTGAAGTTGATCATCGCTTCGCCATATTGCTTTTGGGCAAAATAGATTGATCCCAGATTCAGATAGGCATCGGACAAGTTTGCGTCAGCGGTAATGGCCGCTTTGTAATAAGTGATAGCGTCAAGCGTATCACCTTTTTGCTGAGCTTCCAACCCAAGGTTATAACTTTCCTTGGCGGCGTTGGAGGTTTCTCCATCCTGAGCCAGAGCCATCCCGGAGGCAAAAAATGCCATAGTCAAGACAAGGATAATAAATATTCCGGTATCTTTTTGCCAATTAGTTTTCATTACTACTCCAATCTGAGTTTCTGTTGTCATCGCTTATATGCTATTTATGACGAATATGTCCCAAATAAATCAAAGAGAATTGCGGTAACGAGTGTGGGCTTTCTCTATTTTTTCGTCTGACAGGCCTATTATTCGGGCCGCCAGAATGGCACTATTCTTGGCTCCGGCCTTACCAATACCCATTGTTGCGACCGGGATACCAGGAGGCATTTGCGCGATGGCCAAAATTGCATCCATCCCGGCCAATGTCGCCGGAAGAGGAACACCGATGACCGGAAGATCGGTATGGGCGGCAACGACACCAGGTAAGGCGGCGGCCATACCAGCCATACAGATAATAACGCGGTAACCTTTGCCAGCAGCTTGTTTGGCTAACTGGGCCGTTTTTTCCGGATGGCGATGGGCTGATGAAATTTCAAAATCGAATTCGATTTCGAGCTGTCCAAGCAGTTCCATTGCGGCATCGGCAAACGATTGATCCGACTTTGATCCAACCAATATCAATACTTGCTTATTCATTTTGCTCCTACTTTAACGCCTGATGGGCGATATCTTTCCGGTAATGGGCTCCGTCAAAACTAATTTTCTTAACTGTCGCATAAGAAGAGCGGGCCGCTTCTGAGATTGTCTTATTAACTGCCGTAATCCCCAAGACTCGGCCTCCGGCAGTTAGCCAGTCATTTCCATCGGTTTTGGTGGCGGCATGGAAGATGTTGGTGTTCTTGTCCTGTTTAGATTGCAGACCGGTTATCTTGCGATTAACAATAGTCTTTCCGGGGTAACCCTCGGAGGTCATCACGACACAAACTGCCGCCGCTTCCTTCCAGACCGGCTCAACAATGTTGAGATTGCCATCAACAATGGCGATAAAGATGTCGGCCAGATCAGATTCTAATAAGGGGAGGACAACCTGTGTTTCCGGGTCACCAAAACGACAATTAAACTCGATAACTTTTGGACCGACCGGGGTGATCATCAATCCGGCATAAAGGATACCTTTATAGCGCCGACCTTCCTTTTCCAGCCCTAAAACAGCCGGCTCCAGGATCTGCCTGACGATTGTATCCAACATCTCTTCGTTTACTATTCGGGTCGGACAGTAGGCACCCATACCACCCGTATTGGGGCCGTTACCTCCATCGTAAATCTGTTTGTGATCCTGAGCCGATAGCATCGGAATGATTGTTTTTCCATCGGTAAAAGCCATCACGGTAACTTCCGGACCGGTCAGACAATCTTCGATTACAATTCTGCTCCCAGCTTCACCAAAGATTCGTTCACCCATCATCTGCTCAATTGTCTCAAGAGCATCTTCAGCCGAATCGGCGCGCACCGCACCTTTACCGGCGGCCAGTCCGGATGCTTTGATAAAGACCGGATAGGCGACCGTCTGAGCAAAATCAATCGCCTCCGCTTTATCCTGAAATACTTTAAAGCTGGCGGTAGGGATATGATTGGTTCTCATAAATTCTTTGGCAAAAGCTTTGGAGCTTTCAATCTCCGCCGCCTTTTTGGTTGGTCCGAGTATCCTGAGACCCTGTTCCTCGAAGAAATCGACAATCCCCATTGAGAGGGGCAACTCCGGTCCGACGACGGTTAGATCAATCTCATTTTTGGCGGCAAACTCGGCCAGAGATTTAATGTCATCCGCTTTTATATCGACCAGGTCGGCTAACGTACCGATGCCAGCATTTCCGGGAGCGGCATAAATCTTGGTTACCAAGGGTGAAGATTTTAGCTTCCAAACCAATGTATGTTCTCGGCCACCAGAGCCGATTACCAGTATTTTCATTTGCGATTCCTCTAAGTGAATGGATATTATAAATAATTTAGGGTGCTTAAATCAAGCGGTTTCTCAATAATGCCGATTTTCGCCAGCAGGAACAATTTTCTCCCAACTTCTAATCTCTGCAATTAGTGCATCAGCGCCAAACGGCGCACAATAAATGTGCGGATTTGGGTACAAATTTTATTGGTTTGAAGTCTGATTTGGCTCTGTAATAGTATGATAGACAAGGGTTAAACCATTCTTGGTCGGCCGTTGGCACGCCCTTTGCAATAGATCAACTGGAACCAAAACTGGAGATCAGAATATGAGAGTTTTATTGGTGGTACTAATAGCTGTTTCGGCCCTCGCTTTTGTCGGTTGCGACAATGATACCGATTATATCGTATATGAAGAGGTTATATATCTTGACGAATCTAACCCGCCTCCGGTTCCCCAAGGAGTTTTTTCGGTAACTCGGGATGAGCAGGTTCTTTTGTATTGGCTTCCTATTGATGATGTTAATGGTGATTTTGACAAATATATAGTCTATCGCAGTAACGATCCTGATACCGGATATTGGGCAATTGGCGAAACGACTGGCGAGTACTTTTTTGACAATGGAGTTTCAAACGGTGCCACCTATTTTTATGCCGTCTCCTCGATTGACTATGATGGTAACCTGTCCGATTTATCTTACGAGTATGTTTTCGATACGCCCCGACCACAGGGTGTCAATCGTACCATCTTTGATTATAATGATTTTCCGAATGAATCAGGATGGTCGCTGGCCAATGAGGAGCTGGTAAACTATCAAAGTCCTCTGGCCGACTTCTATCTTGAGTATCTCCCCGGTGATGATGTCTTTTATATTAACGTTGCCAGTCTTGATACAGACATTCAGGATATGGGGTTCACCAACGATCTGGACGAAATTGACTATTCGCCTGAATTTGGTTGGTCCCAAAATGGCTGGTTGGAAGTGATCTGGGGTCACACCTACGTTATCTGGACCGAGGATAATCATTTTGCCAAGGTACGGATAACTTATATAAATGATAATAATATAATCTTTGACTGGGCCTATCAGGTTGATACCGGCAACATGGAATTGAAGCCTCGTCCCGTCAGACAATCCGATTTCCTGCGCAATAGCGAAATCGGGATATAGGATTCGATTCATTGACAGTATGAAAGAAATAAGAAAGGCAGGATAATAGAATGAAGAAGATACTGATAACATTAGCGGTTTTCCTGGCGATGCTACCGGTCGTGGCCAACGCTGAAAACCTGGTAAAGAGTTACCACGATGGACGCGATTCCCGCGAGCCGTTGGATATTGACATCTGGATCGACAACGATGATGGTATCTATTATGAGGGTGAGGAGATTACTATCTATTTCCGAGCCAATTACGATTGCTACGTCGCCCTCTATAGCATCGACACGCGCGGCTATGTGAGTCTGTTGTCACCCACTAACTACCGTGATAACGGTTTTATACAGGGTGGAGAGACATACGCTATACCGGGTTCCTATGATGAGTACGATCTAATCGTATCCGGGCCGGAAGGGATTGAACATATTCAGGCTATCGCTTCGTTTGAGGAGTTGGATATTCCTGATTGGTTCGACGGATCACCTCTGAAAGTTGATACTGAAGATGATCGGGAAGACTTCATCGAATATGTCAATAATCGGTACTTTGACTGTCGTGGTCGAGAGTGTGAAAGAGCTTTTGATTACACTTCGATATATGTCAAGAAGCAGGGGTATTATTACAAACCGGTTTATTACCCGACGACCTGGTACGATACTCCGTACTACTCGATGGTTTATTTTGATTATCCGTATGGTGCTGAAATATACATTGATGGTCTTTACTTTGGGATTGCTCCGCTCTGGATCCCCCGTGTTATGTTTGGCTGGAGATATGTGACGATATATGATCATTACGGCCATTGCTGGGAACAGAATATTCATTTTGAGCATAACCAAACCATCTATCTTGATCGGACACGGGTAAAAACCACTCGCAGTACGGTTAGTCGTTTCAAGGATGTTCGCAAACAGGTTACAAAGTACAAAAAGACCAATTATGTTCTTTCCGACAAACGAGTCAAGACGGTAAGGGGAGCCTCAAATTCGGTTATCAGAAAAAATGGTGTGGCATCTTATAAGAAGGGGACAGAGGGGAGTGGTGTTCGGACCGGAACCGATAAATGGACCGGCAAAAGACCCAGCAACAAAGGATCAAGTGGCAAGTCTGATTATCGGGGACAATCAACTTCCGGGGAATCATCCGGTGACTACAAACGGTCGAGCGGATCAAAATCGACGAAGTTAGGTAACAGCAATAGTCGAGGTTCATCCAAGCGAGGCGAGTCTGACTACAAAAAGTCATCTGGTTCAAAAAAATCAGGTAGCAGTTACCGTCCATCCGGTTCTACAAAGTCATCCGGTTCATCGAAAATATCAACCGGTAGTAAGAAGTCGAGCGGAACGGTAAAGAAATCAGGAGATTCAAAACGTTCTTCTCCACCGGCTAAATCAACCGGGACGGTAAAGAACTCTGGTGGGAGCAAAAAATCATCCCCACCCGCCAAATCAGGTGGCTCGATAAAAAAATCGGAAGGATCAAATAAGAAAAGTGGAGGAAGTGTGAAGAGATCATCCTCCGGCTCCTCGAACTCTTCATCGGTCGGCCGGTCAGGCTCAAGTGCGAAATCCTCCGGCCGATCCACCTCCGTAAAATCGTCATCCTCAAAAAGTTCCTCGGGAAAATCAGGTTCTCGGGGATCGGGGAAGAGGCGGTAACAACAGTTTTTTTGGTTGCCAAGTTAGACAGGTGACCTATATTGGAAGGCAGTTATGAAAACGATTCTTAAAATAGCGGTTATGATCTGTTTTGTTATTGCCATAACAGATCCGGTGGCGGCGATTGATCGATCCAAAAAGGGTGATCCAAACCCTGCGAACGAGCCACCACCCAAAGAGAAGACGGTTGCCAAGCAGAAGCAGGCGGATAAGAAGACCGACAGCTCTCGTACCAAGAAAAACTATGATAGTTTCATAGACAAAAATAACAATGGTATCAACGATCAGGCGGAAAAGAAAACTGTTCCGAGCAAAACTAAAAAAGAAGTAAAGAAGAAAAACGAAAATCCACCCTCTCTTTAAAAAATAAGAGATATCTCCACAAAAATATTAATCGAACAGAATGGAACCGTTAGGGCACATTTCTGTTAAGGCCTGAAGTCATCCTTCTTGGTTGTTGTGGTTCATCTGGAGGTGACGCGGATCGCCTTGAAGTGACGTGGATCGCCACAAATAATGGTTGACAAATAATGGTTTTGCCCCTTTTTTGTCACTCGCTACGGGTGAGTGCCAGACGTGCTGGCTATCCTGTTGAATGATTGGATATTAAGATGGCATTTGATAATTTAGGCGAGAGAGAAAAGCAGGTTTTGGCCTGTCTGATTTCTCATTATGTAGGCTCGGCTGATCCGGTTGGATCGCGGGCAATTGCCAATAAATTCAAGCTCGGTATCTCCCCGGCGACGATCCGTAATACGATGCAGGATCTGGAAGAGATGGGGTTGGTCTTACAGCCGCATACATCAGCCGGAAGGATACCGACCGATTCCGGATATCGACTGTTTGTTGATATGCTTCTTGGACAAGTTGCCATTTCAGATGCTGAAAAAAATGCTATTGATGCCAGTATTAAGGCAGGTACGGGCGGTGTGGAATCGGTTCTTGAGCAAACCACCCGGGTTCTGGCCGACTTGTCGAATCAGCTTGGTGTCTCTCTGACTCCCAAACTTGATGACTCAGTCTTATCACGGATTGAACTTATCAAAATGGCTGATGGCAAGGTTCTGGTTGTCATGGCCTTTAGTTCCGGGTTGGCACGGACAATTCTACTTGAGGTTGAGACCCAAATTGGCGAAACCGAAATGCACGTCATGTCACAGGTCTTAAACGAAAAGTTGGCCGGTTTGACGCTCGGACATATTCGCCTGACGATATCGGAACGATTGGCTGGCACCAAAGGGAACCCCCGCCTGCTTCGTCTCTTTGTCGATGAACAATCGGAAATGTGGCGCAATTTGGAACTGGAAAAGATGCATGTTGGCGGGACCGATAACCTGATTAACCAGCCGGAGTTTTCCGACAGAGAAAAACTCCAGGAAGTGATTCGGCTGTTGGATGACCGCAACGATCTGATTACCTTGTTGCGTGAAACCTCCTCAACCGAAGGGGGGATCATCATTACCATCGGAGCCGAGAATAAGGCGCTGGAAATTCAATCCTGCTCAGTAGTTTCAGCCGCATACCAGGCAGGGCAGACGACCGGCACGATCGGTATTATCGGACCAACTCGGATGCCATATGGAAAGCTCTCTACTTTAGTAAAATATGCCGCACGGCAACTCAGTCGGGTTCTTAAATCAAAATAGAAAGTTTTGAAAAAGATGAATAAATCTTCGGATGATAATATAGAGATGGATAAGGATAAGGACATAAATTCAGAAGGTGAAAACAGTAAAGATAACGTGAGCGAAGCTACTGATCCTGATGAAAACTCTCCAAGTTCTGATGATGATTCTCAAGAGATTGACGGGGGAGCAAAAAAAAATGAGGATGAACCGAAGGAGACCGAATCTGAGCGGTATCTTCGCCTGGCGGCTGAGTTTGACAATTATAAAAAGCGGACGGCACGCGAGTTTGGTGAATTAATTAGCCGGGCCAATATGGAGCTTCTGAAGAGTTTGGTTGAGATCGCCGACAACTTTGATCGAGCGATTGCGGCCCAATCTGATGGGAATAATTTCGACGCTTATCGTAAAGGGGTCGAGCTGACCTACGATCAATTGGTAAATTTACTTAAGCGAGAAAACGTAACGCCGATCGAAGCGATTGGCGAACTGTTTGATCCCAATTGTCACGAAGCACTTATGCAGGAAGATTCAGACGATTTTGAGGAAGGTCTTATTTGTAAAGAGATTCAAAAAGGGTATCGTATCAATGATCGCATCCTCCGTCACTCTCGTGTTGTCGTGAGCCGGGGAAGCAAGACCGATGAGCAAGAAGAAGAAAAATAAATAATCAACGGATATAAGGAGTAAGGAAATGGGTAAGGTAATTGGAATTGATCTGGGAACGACCAATTCATGCGTGGCAGTATTAGAGGGAGGCGATCCGGCCGTTATACCGAACGGTGAAGGTGGTCGCACGACTCCGTCAATCGTGGCCTTTACCAAGGATGGTCAGCGTTTGGTTGGAGCCCCAGCTAAACGGCAGGGGATAACTAATTCGGAAAACACCATTTATTCGATCAAACGGTTTATGGGACGTCAGCATAGTGAAGTTGAAGCGGAAGAAAAGATTGTTCCGTACAAAATCGGAGAAGATGATAAGGGTGACGTGGCGGTAATCATCGACGATAAAAAATATGCACCCCCCGAAATTTCGGCTATGATTCTGCAAAATCTGAAGAAAACGGCGGAAGAGTATCTTGGTGCTGAGGTCACACAGGCGGTCATTACCGTTCCGGCCTATTTCAATGATAGCCAGCGTCAGGCAACCAAAGATGCTGGTCGTATTGCCGGGTTGGAAGTTTTGCGGATAATAAACGAACCGACCGCCGCCGCTTTGGCTTATGGTTTGGATAAAAAAGATAACCAAAAAATAGCCGTTTATGATTTGGGTGGTGGAACTTTTGATATTTCTATTCTGGAATTGGGTGAAGGTGTCTTTGAGGTTCGCTCGACAAATGGTGACACCCATCTTGGCGGAGATGATTTTGATCAAAAGATTATCGACCGGATGGCTGATGAATTTAAGAAAACCAACGGTATTGATTTGCGTAAGGACAAAATGGCTTTGCAACGTCTCAAGGAGGCGGCTGAAAAAGCGAAGGTCGAACTTTCCACAACTCTTCAGACAACTATCAATCTGCCGTTTGTTACCGCCGATCAAGACGGTCCGAAGCATCTTGACCTGACCTTGACTCGGGCCCGTTACGAAGGATTATGCGAAGATTTAATCAACCGTTCGGTGGAACCGTGCCGAA
>JAUUYJ010000192.1 GCA_030588275.1 Candidatus Zixiibacteriota bacterium
CAGACCGAATCGGGAGCGCAGAGGTTTATATCAACCGGATCGGGACAAACGATCTCAGGTGGAGTACCTATAGTAACGTTAAACACCGGCGAACAGATCGCTTGACCACATTCGTTGGTTATCGTCAGAGTAAAACTGTACTGGCCGGTTTGATCGGCAAAGAAGCATAATTGACCATTGGCATAAACCGCATCACCGGTCACGACGACGTTGGCGTCAGTCGGGATAATTCCAATATCGTAACAGACCGAATCGGGAGCGCAGAGATCGATATCAACTGGATCGGGACAGGTTATCTCAGGAGGTTGACCGGTAATCACTATTATAACAATTGAATCCTGAGGTGATGGAGGTGGAGTCGCTAATTTGTTTACGTAAATTTCCCGCCAACATTCGTCGGTAACTTCATAATAAAAGACATAGCGCATCGAGTCGGCATTTTCCGGCAGGAAACATTGACGGCCGGTTCCGTTGCCGGTTGATTCAAAAATCCCCGGACCAGATATTATGCTTAGAACCAGACTATCGTCAGGATCGGGATCAAATGCAGATATGTCAAAACAGATAGAATCCGGAACGCCACAAATATCGACCAGCGAATCAAACGGAACCACATACGGATCGCCGTTCTGCGTTACGTCGATTGAATACGAAACGGTATCAGCCCCACACCAATCAGACACTTCGACGGTGAACCGATAAACGCCGGCAAAGGTCGGTGTAAAACAGACCTCGCCGGTTGCAGAATTGATTTCTCCCGGTGGTGACCCACTCAAAAGTCGATAAGTCAGCGGATCATTTTCAAAATCGGTAGCTAAAATGGTGTAGCAGATCGGATCAAAATTCCAGCAGAATGATACCAAGCTATCGGAGGCCGATGCGGATGGAGCTTGATTGAGAAGCACCTGATAGGTTACCGAATCGATAAAACTCAGACCATAAAGATCGACCGCCTCATAAACAACGGTATAATCTCCCGCCGCTTGAGGTATGAATTGATAATATGCAATCGCCGGATTCCCCGGTTCGGTAGTCAACGTTCCAGGACCGGAAAGAATCGAAACCGTCACGGTATCAAACTCATCTGTATCAACAGCAATGATGGTATCGTTAATCGTTTCCCCAAGACAGATCGTCAATGGTGTCGTGTAACCCAGAGGAGGATCAAACCGAGGGGGCGTTTCCGGTGGACAGGTCGCCACAGAGAACTGGATTCCATTTCCTTCATATGCTGTGCTTAGTCCATAGCTGTCACCATAGGGAGAGCCGGGCAGAATCAGGCCATTGGCATTATAAGCCTTTCCGGGGAGATTTTTTTCGGTAAACAGACTGGTATTGGGTTCCTGAACCGATGTCGTTCCTTGATATTTGTCTTCGAGCCCTTCATAGGTATCAGTGAATCCGGCAATCTCCGATATCGGTGTACCCTTGGCACCAAGCTTGATCTGACTTGGTTGAACAGTTTGAAAATGCCCCGAAGCCCAGATGTTAAAATCAAACGCGCACCCGGTAAAACAAATCCCAATCGTGTCCTGATAATCAGAGGTGCTTTCCAGACGGGTATAATCGACGGTGTAATCCCACCATATTTCGTAAAGGTTGGGTGCAATTGTTTCCGGCCATTTGACCCAGCCCCATCGATCATTTTTGGCCAAATCGTCTGAGACAACATATCCCAGCGGCCAGACATTAACGCCCGGTTCCGGCTCCTGATCCATCTGAACCAAAATCGATCCGTGGACCTGTTCAAAAAGACGCCCACCAGGAACAACGACGCTACATAAAGTCCAGCGACCGGTAGTTTCGTCGAAGTACAAATAATATCCGCTTAGTTCAAATTCTGACATCTCCGCAAATGGAGGTACTCCGGCAAAAACGGAGGAATCAATAAGATTGTAATTTGGTGGCGGAGCCGTTACCTCATGGAGCGGAGGATCGTAAAAGGCGGTGATTTCTCCCCCCTCTATATCGGCAAATGCCGAACCTGCCAATGTCAAAATCAGAAGTAAAGACACAAATAGTAATTTATAGCCAGTCCCGTACATCGGACCTCCCAAGCAAGTTTATAATTACGCCGGCGGTGAAATCAAGGCGTATCTGAGGATCATAAACCACCAATTTACCTAATATATAGTGGCCACAGAAAAATCCCGTTATGTTACATATAGCATACCGGATGCGTAAAACTGATTTTTTTGACCTCCAGATTGGGCACAGAAAAATGTAGTAAGGGTAAGTGCCATTATTCCACTCGAAATATAGTCGAAAGTCGATTTTTGTCAAGTGCTTTCAAGTTTCCGGGCGCACCCTTTCCCTATGTATAACAAAGCGTTACGGGAGATGGTCAAAATCTCACAAGACAATCGGTTCGATTAATATGATTTGTTCTAAAAAAACTCATTTTTTTTGATGTCGATTAGGAATTGGTAAAGATCGGAAAAATCAGGGTTGCAGATATATGCAATATTTTAGCAAATGTGGAATAGTCCGGTAATCAATAAATTAGGTCAATTTGCAGACAAAAAAACCCGGCCTAAACCGGGTTCTTTTATAATTTCTACTCGATCAACGACTACTTAAAATCAATCGAAAATTGAGATATCTCGGAGTCTAAATCAATTCTGATTTTCGGGACCAGAGTATCATAACCGATTGAAACAAAAAACTCCCCCTCTTCAACCAGATCAAGCCGCTTCATCAGACGACTCAGCTCACCCCCGGCACCAGAGATTTGCAACCCACAATTGCTCGGAAGATCCAGCCGAAAGTCGGCATTTTCCCCCTCAAGAGTCAATTGTATTTCATCCCGCAATTCCCCCAGGATAATTCTTACTTCACCCCGGCGCGAATCTACCTCCAGCTTATCCAAAAGAAGCGTACTGCAGTCAAGCGTCATATCGGCACGGTCGCCGGTACAATTAAGGCTGATAGGAATAGCATCTGAGAAACGGGTTGTCCAGTTCGACGAATTTTCAAAACCATCAAAATGAATCCAGTCACCGAAGGCTCGGCGATGCGAAATATCGAATTCAGCCCGCCCTCCCCTGACATCATATTCAACGTCCGGTTTGTATTGCCAAGACCGAAAACGGCCCCGAAACAGCTTTCCTCCGGTTGATCTTAATGATAAATTACAATCATCAAGATCGATCACCGCCGAAACCGTTTCAACTTCCGAATCAATATCATAATCAACCCGGTAGGATGTTCCGGATCGATCAAACTCGTCATCAAAACCACCAGAACTGAAAGCGACCCAACCCAAAATCGCAAACAACGCGATTGGTGCCAGATAAGAGATAAACTTCAAACTCTTGGAATGTGAAAATATCTTTTCAATTCCGATGGCGATCAGAAGAAGGGGCCACAAAGATATAACCTCACTCCAGACCCACCAGTCAAGAAATCCAATATTATTTAACAGTAGCAAGCTACCGATAAAAATCAGCAATAATCCCCATCTAAGCCGTGCTGGATTCATTCGCTCCCTCCTCCGATGATGCTATAACCTCACCATTTTCTTCCCTGTCAGATTGGCCGTTATGCCTGAAAACCATATAGATGCCACCCAAAATCAGAGCGACCGGCCAGAATTGGCTGATATCCCACCACCAAAATTGTTGTACAAGAAAATACAGACCGATGATAATCAAAATCAGACCGGGCAAAGACCTGTTCAACGGACTCATCTTTTCTGTGCGCTCTTCATTCTCAATCAGATCAAGCGGTCGATGCGGAATCACAATCCAGGCAATCAGATAAAACAGAAGCCCAATCCCATGAGCCAAAGTCATCAGGATCAACCCAATTCGGATAAACGTGGCATCGACTCCAAAGTAGAGACCCAAACCTCCGCAAACACCACTAATTTTACAATCGGTACGAGAGCGATACAGTTTCTTCTCCATACGTCCTCCTCTTTTGATTATTTATCTCGCCTGATCATTTATTACGAAACTGCTGACAAAAAGTTTTCTTTAAATCAATATTCGATTTTACTGCATTAATCTGTATGATTCATATCGTATAGATTTCTTATGGAGAAAGGCCTGGCCGAGGCGGATTGATTATCCGAGAAGCGGTACAAAACGAACCTCAAATAAATTCTTTGTATCAGTCTGGTTGGCATGATCTTTTTTGACCAGGTACAAATCCTGCCGGGTCGTTCCAACCGGAATCACCATACGGCCATTCTCCTTGAGACGATCTGAAAGAGATTCTGGAAACTGTGCCGGGGCGGCAGTTACAATGATCGCATCATAGCGAAGTTGATCATCCGGCACAACCAGACCATCCCCGACATGAAATGAGATGTTATCATAACCAAGTTTTTGCAGGACTGCCTGAGCCGACTGAGATAGTTCACTGAAATATTCAACCGTGACCACCTTATCAAACGTTTCAGCCAATATCGCCGTCTGATATCCCGATCCAGTCCCAACTTCCAGCACAGTCTGTGACTTTTGGGGACGCAGGAGTTCACTCATCGTAGCGACCAGATAAGGCTGTGAAATCGTCTGACCACATTCAATCGGAAGGGGACTGTCCCGGTATGCTTCCTCAATCAGAGCTGGTGCGACAAACTGATGCCGGGGGATTTTTCGCATCGCCGCAAGAACCGCTTTGTCCGCAATACCCCTTTGGGCTATCTGTTCTCGGACCATCGCCCGACGTTCTACACCACGGTTATCCCGATGATTCATCTTTGATTTTGAAAACAGACTCATTGAATAACGCCTAACTATTTTAACTCTTGCGGAAATTTTTCAATCTCCAGAAGAAACTCTTTTAGATTTTCGGAATAATTGTCGCGAGCCATCATACCTGCCAAAAGATTCAGGCTTTTGGTTCGAGCCTTTTTGTAAACCTGATTATGCCTGACTCGCTTGGACAAGTTGTTAGAATCAAAGCAGGTCAAAAGGGTTAGGTAGTACCGTTCAAGATTATCTTCATCGGTCAGACCGGATAAATTGCCCAGACTATCAATGATGATATCATGGCGCGAAGCAGAATGAGATTTCTTCCGGGCCAACAATTTTATCGATGCCTCCGAATAAGATTGATCAGCTTCCATCTTTGACAATTTTTTCAAAACTTCATCAACCTTCAGGGTCAATAATGATTGGTAAATTCGATTGAGGCTGTCAATTGTTATCGGAAATGCAGTTTCTGTCTCATCCTTATCAATCGGACTGCTACCACCCAAAGGATCGGAGTAGTTGATTCCATCAACGAGGTATGTCGTTTCGCCTG
>JAUUYJ010000228.1 GCA_030588275.1 Candidatus Zixiibacteriota bacterium
AAGGCGGCAGAGCTGAAAGCGATTAATGCAAAAAAGAGGGCGACGAATCCGGTTAGTCGGCTTTGGCGCAAACGACGGACAAACAGAACGGTGGCGGCCATCAGACCCAGGCCGATCAGCAAGTACATACCGCGCAATAGCAACAGCTCGGTCATGTTACCGGTTCCGATCAGATCAGAATAAATCAGCGGTTGATAAAAGGCAAAGGCATCAAAAAAATTAAACAGAGGCCGACCAACATAAATCAATATCAACAGAGAGTAACCGAGCATCAGCGCAAAAACAACCGCCTGACTGCGCAATAAAGTCACCAGAAAAAAGGATAAACCGATAACAAAAATCATCGTCGGAAAACCGATAAAGAGAGGATAGAAAATATACGGTTGCCAGGAAAAGACGGTCGGAGAGAAAAAGAAATGGATGATAAAGACGATTAACAAAACCAGCAAATTTAAGAGAGAAAAGACCGACAGGATACCGATTATTTTCCCCAGAATATAATCGAAATTGGAGAAAGAGCGAACAAAGACAACCTGGGTCGTATCATGTTGGCGATCCCGTTTGATAAACTCGGTCGCCATAAAAACGATAATTATCCCCTGATAAATATTGAGCATTTTGATATTCATCAGCGGCAGTGATCCGGACAGGGATCGGAAAAAATGTGGCGACCTCCCAATTTCGGTCCCCATGCCGATATCCATCATGAGAAGAATTGCCAGAGCCAAAAGAGAGAATATCCGAAACGCCCAAGATCGAAGCAGGAGCTTGATTTCGAACTGTGCGACAGTTTTTATTATTGAAAAATTTAGCATCCCATCCCCGTTAGATTTGATTCCCATCACTTTCGAGGTCCATATCGGTCCCGATCGACTGCATAAAATAAATATAAGCATCCTCAATATTCGGATCGATCTGTTGGGCCTGAAGATTTTCAATTTTCTCGGCAACGACACGAACTTCAAACCCATTTTCTCCCGGCACCGCCGAGATTACCGGGTATTTATTTCTTAACTGTTCCAACTCATGATCCGATGCAATAAGCTTCCAGACCTTTCCTTCCGAATTGGCCGTCAGCCGATCAGGAGAACCGGAATAGACGATCTTGCCGCTGTTAAGTATGGCCAGGTCATGACAGGAGGATGAAATATCGCCAACAATATGGGTCGATAGAATAATAATCATATCCTTCGATGAGAGGTCAGCCATCAGGTTACGAAAGCGGAGCCGTTCCTGAGGATCAAGACCAACGGTCGGTTCATCCACAACCATTATTCTCGGATCACAAATCAACGTTTGTGCAATCCCGAGGCGCCGTTTCATACCACCAGACAGTTTTTTGGCCTGACGGTCCCGAACGTCGAAAAGGCCAACGCCATCAAGAAGCTGATCGATTTTGGCCATCCGCTCTTTCTTATTGGTCAAACCACTCAGAGCTCCGGTGTAATCGAGAAACTCCCATACCGCTAATTTGGAAAAGTTGCTGAAGTCTTGTGGCAGATAGCCGGTCATCTGCCTGATTTCCTTGCGATTTTTTTTTAGATCATAATCGTCAATTTTTACCGAGCCTGAAGTCGGATCAAGGAGGGTAACCAAGATTCGCATCAGGGTTGTTTTTCCCGCCCCGTTGGGACCTAACAGGCCGAACATACCGCTATTGATTTTGAGGTCGATATCGCGCAGGGCATACTTTCCGCCCTTATATTTTTTTGATAATCGTTCGATCAATATCTGCATATAATACCTATCCGTATCTATACGAGGATGGCCGAAAAAGTTTTCAAAAATATCGAGAGTTGCCAACCACCATGCGAACAATATTGGCTGAAAGCAGAATAACCGCCCACCTCTGCAACAATCTATTTCTCTTCTTTCTCTTCTTTTTCCAGCGAAACCTTTATCCAGATCTCAGACTTCCGAGGCATTTTTCTGCCTCCCATCTGACCCATACCACCACCTTTGCCACCGCCACCGCCGCCCATTCGGCCACCGCCACCACCGCCGCCACCTCGGCCTCCAGTGCCACCGGAATATTCGCCGGACATGTTTTCATCGCGAGCACCCTCCGGACGCCCTCCCCACTCAAAACCGACCAGCAACTTATCCTTATCCTCCAGGTCGAGTCGGTAGGTTGGTAATTCCGTTTGTCCCAATTGAATAGCAATCTCATAAGTGTAAAAGCTGAGTGATGTGTCAGCCACAATCTGCGGCCCTTCAAAACCATCGGCGGCAATTTCCGCTTCGTAAACATAATTATCTTCGTCGATAAAAATCAGTCGGTCCCCGGCATTATTATTTCGCTCGGAGAAATCCTGTCGCCGTCGTTCAAGCTCTCCATCCCGATCCTGATCGGGGCGATTCCGCTTCGAAAAATCTATTTTGGGGCCACCGGTAAAGATCAAACCGCAGGTTCGTTTCTTTTTTCCGTTCTTATCCAACCATATTTTCAAACCCTGCCCTCGAATCATCCGGGCCGTTCGGTCGTCACGGGTTTTGAGCAGGAAGTATAAAAATTCGTCGGTGTGCGCAATTCCAATCGACATTTTGTCATCCTCAAAAAATGTCATCGGAAGACCTTCCCAATCGGTCCCTTTCCCATCAACTGTTATGGTCCGGTCGATTTTATGCGAGGATATTTTCTTGTCCCCAAAAACCGGGGCACAGGTTAGGATAACGAAGATTGCTAAAAAATATATTATTTTCATTTTTGACCTCGTTTGTGATTTACTCTTTGACACAGTTCCCGACCTGAAAGACCAAAAAAAACTTATCAGGATCGCATATATGATAAAATTTGGTCATGCGATAAACCGATTCGGATTGGAAAATCCGATATTTTCAAGTGGTATTCGTAAATCATCCGGCAATGGCGCAGTTAAACATACCCTTTTGGAATTTTCCGGATGATCAAATTCAAGGGAAAATGCGTGCAGGGCGAGACGAGCCAGGCGATACTTCTCCTTGATCGCCCGATTTAATCGACCTCGGCCATAATTGCTATCTCCAATGACCGGATGATTGATATGTTTGAGATGGCGACGAATCTGATGCGGCCGACCGGTCAGCGGACTTACTAAAACCAGCGATAAGTCTCTTGGCTCGGCCGGTACCGTTTCCAACCGCTTGAAATCGGTCGTTGCCTCCTGCGACTTTCCATCTTCGGCCCTGACAATCGGATGGTTAATCCGGCCCGACTCAGGTGTCATGCCTCGAACCAATGCCAGATACTTTTTGCCAACGGCTCGATCACGAAACGATTGATTAAGGAGACGCGCAGACTCTTCGTCCAGGGCCAAAAGGATTATTCCGCTGGTGGCTCGATCAAGGCGATGAATCGGAAACACTTTTTTCTGCCCGGTCAGACGACGCACGATATTTACCAAAATCGGTCCGCCAACCCCCCATCCTTTGTGAACCAGCATCCCAGACGGCTTATTAACCACAATAATATGGTCATCACGGTAAATCAGATCAATTTTTTCTGCCATACGGCTACACATATAAGGGTCACGTTCGTCTGGTTTTAGAAAAGGAACTGGTAATAACCGCAATCTATCAATTCCGGTCAAGCGATCTGCTCAGAAAACTCTGGAGGGCGGTTGCGGCAAATAACCGAATTGATTAACATCGCCCCCCTTGCCATTCTCCTGATAGATCGCTATATTCTCGGAGCAAAATTGGGATGACGGAGGTTGAATATAGTATATAAAACCGCCAGACGGACAACATTATGAGAATGAGACATAGTACGACATCTTTGGTATTAATTTTGATGCTATCGTTGGTGGCGATCAACCAGGCCGGCGCTGTCGCTTCGCTTGAGGCAACCAGCCAATCCCGATTCCGGTTCTTAGGTAAAGTGACAGATGACCGCTCCCCCAATCTTCAATTTGTTCGCCACAAAGTGGGCAAAATGAATTTGACAATAACCAATTTCGGTACTTTTGGACTCGGCTACCTGGGTCCAGCCGTAATTGATGGTGAAATTGCTCTTTCGTGCGAATATCCAAATAATTCAAATATAGAGTACCTCTTTTCCGGTGCGCTATGGATTGGAGCGGTTGCCGGACGAGATACGCTGGTTTCGGTCGGGCGGGATGGTTGGCTCAATACCTCAGAGCTGTTTCCTGATGCCGGTCAAGCCGGTGCGATAGAGATGCGATCTAATTTGCAAACCAGCCATAACTATCATCCCGATGCGATTTCGGAGCAGGATTATATTTGCCGGTTTACCGACACGATTGTCAACTCTGCGATGGTTGAAGAAGACCCCCATGATAATCGGGCTCATATGCCATTATATGTTTCGGTAGAGCAAAGAAGTTATGCCTGGAGTTATGATTATGCCGAAGATTTTGTTCTTTTTGATTACTATTTGACCAA
>JAUUYJ010000167.1 GCA_030588275.1 Candidatus Zixiibacteriota bacterium
CGGCCCGCACAACTTGGGATAGCATACAAGCTATAAGAATTGTGGCAACGACAAGTGATTTATTGATTATTTTATTCATCATTATACCTTGTGACGAGTCGGCAGTCGATCCCATCATAAGAAATATCGGTCATACAGGCAAAATAATAAACGGTTCAGATTTTTGGGTAAGGCTATATTTTGGTTGCGCCAATACGGCTCATTTGATATTTATAAACTTTGCCACCACAAGTTTATCGCTCACTTCAACCGGAGAGACCTATTGGAATGGTTTGATAATTTTTGGCTCGAAGCGGTTGATATCGCCTGGGGACTCCCTCTGGTAATTCTATTGGTCTGCTCCGGCATCTTTTTCACTCTCGCCGGGAGATTCATTCCGTTTCGCGCCGTTGGCCATGCGATAAATATTCTCCGGGGGAAATATGATGACCCGGATGATCCAGGTGAGATCAGCCATTTTCAGGCGTTATCTTCGGCCCTCTCCGCCACGATTGGTATGGGTAACATAGCAGGGGTTGCGATTGCCGTTTCGGTCGGTGGACCGGGAGCGATTTTTTGGATGTGGGTGGCCGGGCTGGTCGGCATGTCCACCAAGTTTTTTACCTGCACCTTAGCCTGCCTGTACCGCAAAAAAGATGAACGAGGAATCGATCAGGGTGGGCCGATGTATTTTATCGAAGTCGGTTTGGCCAGCCGTTGGAAACCGTTTAAAATATTAGCGATCATGTTCGCCGCATTTGGTATGGTTGGTTGTTTGGCAATGTTTCAAACCAATCAACTCTCCGGCCTACTTTATGCCGATTGGGGATTGACCCGTTGGATCACCGGTCTCGTTTCAGCCGCCCTTGTCGGTGTTGTTATTTTGGGTGGGATCACTCGGGTCGGCAAGGTCGCCAGCAGAATCGTTCCGGCGATGTTTGTCCTTTATGTCCTCTCAGCTGGCTACGTTATTTTGACCAATGCTGAGGCCGTTCCGGGGATTTTAAAACTGATCGTTACTTCAGCCTTTGGAACCGATGCTATCGTTGGAGGTGGTGCGGCGGTTGCTTTCCGTCAGGTGCTGATTACCGGTATAAAACGAGCCGCCTTCTCAAACGAAGCTGGCTTGGGGACCGCTCCGATGGCTCATGGTGCGGCCAAGACCAAGGAACCGGTGCGAGAAGGTTTGATCGCCATGCTTGGACCCTTTCTTGACACCAATATCGTTTGCACCATGACCGCTCTGGTTATTTTATCATCCGGAGTTGCCGCCCAGGATGATGGGGTTGTCATGACGGTAAACGCTTTTGAGCATGGGATGCCCGGTTTGGGGCGTTACATCATGACCGTTGTGGTAGTAATGTTTTCGATTTCGACGATGATATCTTATTCTTACTACAGCCTCAAATGTTCTCGATATCTGTTCGGCTATAATTTCGGAAGTTGGTATGTCTATGTTTATATTTTGAGCCTCTTTTTTGCGGCGATCTGGTCGCAGGATACGGTTATCAATGTCCTGGATACCGCCTTTGCGATGATGGCCATACCAACGTTGATTGGCTCGCTTTTGTTAGCTCCAACGGTTGTGCGTGCCACCCGCGATTATTTTGACAGGATGGGGTTGTAGGAACTATAAGATGTCGAAACCGCTACAGTCAAGCTGGATGAGCGACAACGGTTTCGACCTACCAAAACTGTGACATTAGCATTGGACCATCTTTCATGCGGGCTATTACGGTTCGATATTAAACAAATCTGTAATAGGATGAAAAGCATCCAAACCTGATTCACGAAACTTCTTGTAGGCAATTTCGTCTAAATTCATATAAATTAAAAGCAGATGTAATTCGATCAAGGGAGGTTTTTGATATGTCTGATTTCAAAACAGATGAGGATCGGCGCGGCATGCGTGTCGGTGGAATGATTACACTTGGCATTGGTATTTTATTCCTGTTGAGTAATTTGCATATTTTGCCGAGTATCGCAAAAATGTGGCCAATGTTCCCTATCATCGTTGGTATTTCCCTGATAATTGGGTCGTTTTTCAAAAACAAGAAGCCTGACAATTCCGACCATCCGACAAATTAATTTCGGACGTAATAGAGCCTCACGAATGTTTCATACTATAATTGTTCTATAGATAATTTCACTTGTATGTCGCTTGAGGATATATAAATTGTCTGTAGATTTGTGTGGAAATTAAGAAATTAACAATAACCAACCATCGGTGGAGGTCGTTATGAAATATTTGTACCTGTCCCTTGTCGCTTTCGCATTGCTCTTGACCAGCGTTGTGGCGGTCGCTCAAGAGGATGACAAATACAGTTTGGAGATGTTGAAAGAGAAATATAATCCGCTTGAAATCGAAGAAGATATTGCCGCTCTCTGTTTGGATTTCATGACCAACGCATCTGGTATTGATGTTGTCCGAACTGCGCAAAATTATTGGGAAGGAGTCGATGAGGATGGGGTCCGGAAATTTTGCAACGAAATGGCCGAGTCCTCTCCAACGGCTCGCAATAAATATCTGGCTGGACGGGTTGCTCCGTCTCCGGTCGAGCAGATCAAATTTGGACGGGAAGCAATCGAGCTGAAACCGGAATGGGGTTATGGTTATCGGCTTGTTTTGGCGACCTATGCGAGTAAGTTATTCGGTGGTGATCCGACCGATGAGCATTATGCAACCTTAAAGAGCATGCTGGCTGACGATCTGGCCTACTTTGAAAAATTCTCAAGCGTTGACCCAAATGAGATTTATGCCTTTCAGGTATTAGCTCAATACCAGATGTATCAAAAGGATTACTCTTCCGCATTGGCGACAATGGAAAAAGGAAAAGCTCTTGAGAAGCGTTGGCCTTCAGCTGGAGATTATGCTGGTGCGTATGCCGGTCTTGGTCAGTTTGACAAAGCTCTTGGTTTGATCACCAAGCAGGCGGATGAAAATGTTGCGCAGGGTATGGATGCGGAGTATCGTGACGAGTACATTAGTAGTGGGTACACCAAAGCATTGTACAAGGCCGGAGCAAATGAGCAGGTTATCGCATATCTGAAGAGTGCTGATGGATGGGATTCCAACCAAAGCAGTCTCTACGACCTGGCCTGCAGTGCCGCATTGCAGGGGAACAACGATCAAGCGATGGAGTTTCTCTCACAAGCAACCAAGTTCGGCTGGGATAAGGTGGGGCATACCGGAACCGATTCTGATCTCGACCCTCTCCATTCTGATGCTCGTTGGGCAACTGTCATTGCCTCAATTCAAGTTAATTGGGATAAGGGAGCACCGGAACGTAAGAAAGAAGCGTTGGCTGGAAAAATTGACGAAGTCGCACCCAACTGGAGTCTGCCGGATATCAATGGCAAGATGGTTAACTTAGCCGATTTGAAAGGCAAAGTACTTGTTCTCGATTTTTGGGCAACATGGTGCGGACCTTGCCGGATGGCGATGCCGGTTATCGATGAGTTTGTCAAAACCAAAGCTGGTGATGATATCATTGTTTTTTCGATTGATGTCTGGGAAAAGGGTAAAAAGAAACCGGCCAAATTTCTCAAGGAGCATGATTATGCCATGACCCTTCTGTACGGCAATAACGACTTGACCACAGAATTTGGCGTTCGTGGCATTCCGTTTTTGTGCGTCATTGACCAGAACGGTCATATCCGTTACAAAGAGACCGGGTACAGCGATCGGTTGGGAGAGAACCTGGTCTATTGGACCAACGACCTGCTTGGGATTGAATCTCGGTAGATATTAAAATGTTCTGATTTTTGAACCGGGTAATGATAATTGCCCGGTTTTTTTATTCTGTTTTTTTCATAATATGAAGACGGATTGGAAACGGAGATAGCCTCGGCGGTCAGGCAGTTGTAACGATGCGCTCTGAGTTGGATTGTTAATGAAATTCGTGTAAAACTATTCTTCGGTAAATTGGGTCGGTTCCGGTTTGATCCTTACCTTTTGACCATCTTGCTTAACGATCAAGCCGGGTGTACCAACGACGGTACTATGATCAGGAATATCGACCATATAAATAAAACAGTTGGCCCCGATCCGAACATGGTTGCCAACCGTTAGTGGTCCCAAAATTGTTGCCCCGGTTCCTATAATGACATCGTTTCCAATCGTCGGATGGCGTTTTCCAACATGATGCCCGGTCCCACCGAGAGTGACGTTATGAAAGATGGCGCAGTCTTCTCCGATGATGGCCGTTTCTCCGATAACAATACCTGCCCCATGATCGATAAAAAATCCGGCACCGATTATGGCACCGGGATGTATTTCAATACCGGTAAAGAAACGATTCAATTGTGACAATAAACGAGGGATAAACGGCAGGCCGATGTTATACAGGACATGAATAAAGCGATGCATGAAGACGGCATGAAATCCAGGATAGAGGATAAACTCAATATTCCTGGCGGCTGGATCATGGTGGTAGATCGCACCGATATCTTTTTTGATGCTCGCAAATATCATAATTGTTATACGACTATTCGGAAAATTCCAGGAATTAATTAATATTTACTTTTATCAATTTTTGTCAAATAACTTCTTAAGTAGATTACCCGCTTTCTTTTTAATCTGATCTTCCACCTTTTTGCTGACGACGCTGTTGTCGGTTGAGAGGTCGGCGATAGTCGGTTTTTGATAGGTTCCGCCAACTGAGAAATTTAACCGGACCCGCCCTTTTTCATCCTGAAGGATGCCTCCGAAAAGGTCGATCTTTTTGGATGCTTCTTGCGAAAGATATAGATTGACCTTCAGGGCCAACCCTTCGTTTAGAAAATCGACATCACCATTGACCAGCCAATCCCCCAATCGAGTGATAACCGTTGTGTTTTCCAGTAGCAGGTGTCCCTGCCGGACTTTCAGGTCGGCCAATAAATTACTGATATCCTCTTCTTCAAATGTTTTAAAATTCATCTTGGCCGCCAATTTTTTGAGAACTTCAAAATTAACCAGCTTGCCATTTTGCATCTTGGCCTGACCATCGGCATCCAGAGAACCAACAAAATCTTTCAACTCACTCCCGCGACCGGTTAATTTGCCAGACACATCACAGGTTCCAAACAGGCGGTTTTCGAGGTTAGCAAACTGGGTCATGAATTTGTTCGCCTCGATTCCGGTACCGGCGAAATTACAGTTTACAGCCGGCATAAACATATCGTTGATATCAACCTGGCCATCGGCTGTAATGTTGCCATCATAAACCGATGCGCGACCGTCATCAAAACTGATGATCCCATTTTTGTACCCAACATCGGCGGTGATTTTCTCAAACTGTAGTTCACTAAAAATAAAGGTATCAATAACGACCAGCCCGCCTGCTTCGACGTCCGGAAGAAAAATCGGAGCGGTTACTTTATTGTAAATATCGGTCGGCGGAGCGCTTGAATACTCGGTTGATGCGGTCTCATCAGGGCTTTGGCTGTTAACCTCTTGACGAGCTTCGGCAATCTGATTTTCCTCATCCGGCAGAGTCGGTAAGAGAAGATCATAGTTAACCATAGGGGCTTTTAGAACAAAATCGAGGTACGGTTTTTTAAATCCGCCATCCGGTTTTATCAAATGGGCCAGGCCATTTTTGATCGAACCGGTTAAGGATGCCTGGACCCCGGGGTATTGGGCATAAAAGGAATCGACGACAATACTGTTTTTTTTGAATGTCAGCCGGAGGTCAAACCGTTCCAATGGGGAGGTCAGGCTATCATTATTGTAATACATCGAGTCGATTGATGCGACTCCAAGAATTACCGCATCGTACCATTTTGACTGCTGTCCTTTGATTCCAACATCAAAACGGCTCTGCCCCGTTAGCTCATGATGGAGGTTGCTGTCGAGCCATATAGTGGCACCAGATAGATCATAGACACCGGTTAGGGCAACATCATACAAAGGATCATCCCAGCTTGAGATCGAAC
>JAUUYJ010000033.1 GCA_030588275.1 Candidatus Zixiibacteriota bacterium
GCATCAGCGATATGATGGGTGACGATAACCACCGATACTTTTTTGACCTCTTGCAATTTATTGATAAGTCTTAGAACTTTTTGCGTCGCCTGCGGATCAAGCCCGGTTGTTGGTTCGTCAAAGAGCATCAACTTCGGATCGGTTGATAACAAGGCCCGCGCAATGGCCACTCGACGACGCATTCCGCCAGAGAGTTCATCCGGCAAACTATCGATTATATCGGGATCAAGGTTGACAAATTCGAGCATCTGCCGAACCTCACCCTCAATCTCCTCGATACTTTTGTCAGAATATTCAAGTGGGTAAAAGGCAATATTTTCACCTACGGTTGATGAATCAAACAGTCCCCCATCCTGAAAAACCATCCCAATCCTTTTTCTGATCTCACGCAATTGCTTTTCAGCCATTCCACAAACAGAACTATTATCAATTAAGACGTCCCCTTCCCAGGGACATTCCAGCCCAAGTATCAGGCGCAGGATCGTCGATTTGCCCGATCCGGAAGGGCCAAGAATCACGCGCGATTCACCCTGCGGTATATTGAACGAAACGTTTTTCAACACCGGCCGCTCGCCATAACCAAAGGTAACATTTTCCAGCCTGATCATAAGTACCCCTTGAGCCAGGAGAAAACCACCTTGGTGATTATAAAGTTCACGATCAAAATAGAGATTGAAGCAATGACGACCGATTCGTTGGTCGAGCGTCCGACCCCTTTGGTTCCGCCTTTGGTGGTAAACCCTTTATAACAGGCCACAAAGGCGATGATAAATGCGAACACGAACGGCTTGAGAAGGCCGATAAAAACATTGCCAAAGGTCAGTCGAGCGTTGACCGCCGAGATGTATGTGGTCGATGTTATGTTGGAGATAAAGACCGCTATGATCCACCCCCCCACAATCGCAATGACATCGCTGATGACGGTTAGAACCGGGACCATGACAATCAGGGCCAGCAATCGGGGCGTGGCCAGCTTGCGGATTGGATCGACACCAAACGCCTGCAACGCATCCAGTTGATGGGATGATTTCATTGAGCCAATTTCAGCCGTTATCCCTGCCGCAACACGGGCGGCAATCATTAATCCGGTGAGAACCGGGCCCAGTTCACGAACGATGGCAAGTGTCAGGATTCGCCCGAGATAATTTTTTGATCCAAAATCGGCCAACTCCATCGAAAACTGTAAGGCCAATCCCTGCCCGGCAAAGATACCGGTCAGAGCCACCAAAAATAGAGAACCGACACCGATCAGATACATCTGCTCCATTGTGTCGGCCAGATATATCGGTCGTCCAAAAATAGACATAACCATTTTGGCCGAAAAGCGTGACAGCTGATCGATTTCATAGACGAAACTATTAAATCCTCTAATTATCTTCCGCATCATTGTACTGTCGTTCCAAAAACTATCCTATTCTATCGGGAAAAAACGACATAGTCAAGCCCATTCTCAAAAGATAAAAATGCCAATAACATTTGACTTACATCCGTTTTACAATATGTTTGACACCAATTAGAATTATCCAGAGGATGTGATGAAAAAACGTGGACATGGTATAGCACTATTTTCCGGCGGTCTCGATTCCGCTTTGGCGATCCTGCTTCTTCTGAGACAGGATATCGAAGTAACCGCCCTGTCATTTATGAACCATTTCGGATGCGATCTGAGCGACAGATCAAGTTGTGGACATGATCCGTATCCGGTTGCTGATAAATTCGGATTTACCGTTAAGATGGTCCATCTGGCCGATAAATTTGTCCAGATTGTTAAAGACCCAAAATACGGTCATGGCAAAAATATGAACCCCTGCATTGATTGTCGGATATTGATGCTCCGTGAAGCAAAACAGTTTATGGAGATTGTCGGAGCCGATTTTGTCTTTACCGGTGAAGTTGTCGGTCAACGACCGATGTCACAGCGTAAGCCGCAACTAAACATCGTTGCCCGCGATGCTGACCTTAAGGGGAAACTGTTGCGCCCCCTTTCGGCCAAGCTTCTTCCCCCGACTGAGGTCGAACTGAGTGGTCTCGTCGATCGTGATAGATTAGAAGCAATCTCTGGTCGATCCCGTAAGCGGCAGATTGAGCTTGCTGAGAAATATGGCCTTGAGGATTATCCTAATCCAGCCGCCGGTTGCCTCTTGACCGATCAATCTTACTCGAACCGACTGCGCGATTTTCTCGCCCATAATGAGCATCTCAGTTTTGATGATCTGAATCTGATGCGGGTTGGACGGCATTTTCGGCTGGATCGAGAGACGGTCGTAATTGTCGGGCGGAACGAAGAAGAAAACAACAAGATCGAGAGATATCGCAATAAGACCGACTGGCTCTTTGAGGCGATCGGAACTGGCTCTCCGGTGACTTTGCTCAAAGGCCCATTAAACGATTCGACGATCAAGGCGACCGCTGAGATAACGGCACGGTATTGCCGTAAGCGTGACGATGGTCAGATTGAGATATCGTATTATCAGACTGAAGATCAACTGCAAACGATTATGGTAGCACCAGCCGTAGAGACCGAGTTGGTCAAAGTCAGACTATAGCTGACAGTGGAGTTCCACATTTCGTAGAAAGAAAGTTACAGAGTTGATCACGCGCCATCCAAAAGTGTAGGAAAAGCTGACAACCCCTTTGTGGTCTTTTTTATCCATAAACTATAGTGCCCGAATATCTTTGAAAAATCAACGAACATTGAGCCCAGGATTGCTGTACGAAAGTTGAACAGCTTCTGACTGCCGGGAAGTTTGATCTTGTCAAACCGACCCAAATAACATGTACAGAAAATAACCACAACTACCTATCTGATATATGGTTCCATGTCTCGACCACCCCCTTCACAGCTGATTGTTGCCTTTGGCGTGATTTTTGCTGGTATAGCTGGTAGTCTAAATTATCTCATCGCTTGAAATTCACCGGGAAAATATTTTATAAGTAAATTTTTGGAAGGAGGATTTAGGGATGACACGTAAACTACTGGCAATTATCGTCATTGGGTTAGTTTTCATTGTTATCGCACCCTTCGCGAATGCCGTTTCGATCATAAATGGCAGTTTCGAGGCTGATACCTGGAATGGCTATCAATATGATCTGGAGACAAGCGGCCTTACCGGATGGACCGCTCTTGACCCTGGCAATAACTCGCCGGCCTACCCGTGGGGTATAAATGAGAGTGCATATGGCGTTACGCCATGGGGCGAGCAGTTCGTCGTCATTGGCGGTTATGGCGTCGACTTGGGCACTTCCATACAGCAGACGGTTTCGGGTTTGGTGGTGGGAAGTATTTATACGCTCAATTTTGGCCTTGCCAGCGAGGGATACTCCGCCGGCGGTTTCGATGGGAACGCGAATGTGCAATTGTCCATGCTCGCCGGCTCCGCCACGGCGTCCGCGTTTTATTCCCCGATTCTTTCGGTCAATACCTACTGGGACACATGGGCAATGTATAGCTACGACTTCATGGCGAATGCTACATCCGCCACCTTTGCTTTTGAAGATCTTGCCATGACCGGGAGAGGTTACGATATCGGCATTGACAACGTCTCGATCTCTGGCAGGGCAATCCCCGAACCAGCCACAATGACTCTTTTTGGCCTGGGAATGCTTGGAATAGCGGCCCTGCGTAAACGCTTCAAAATGTAATAGAACTGAAGCTTGAATCTAAAAGACGCTCATTTATGGGCGTCTTTTTTTTACAAGTAACCATCCCCTCGTTACGTCTTGAGCATAATACACCACGCCTTCGCTACGCTTCACAGATTATCTAAAGCTGGGGGCCACCCTGTCTCTTGAGATAAACCAAAACTCTCCCCGGAGTGCGCGACAGCCTAAGAGCGGCAATGCCGCCGCTACGCTCTGAGCATAAGACACCACGCCTTCGCTACGCTCAGGCATAAGTGGCTGTACGTCGATAAAGCCCTCCTACAGCCACTAAAAATAGGGGCCGGTTTCCCGGCCCCAAGCGCGCATCTATGTAAAATAAAACAGGAGGAAGCTTTGTTAAGGAGGTTTTGTAAGCCCCCATCGTTTCGATAGGGGCTCCTCTCCGTTTTGTCAGATAAAGATGATCATCTCGACCACCCATTCCCTTTATCAGACATAGTTATATATAACAAAGACTGTGCCAAACTAACGCAAATAACTCTTTTATTTTAACGCTGTGTGACAACAACTTAGAACCCTATTGGTGGCACTCGATAAAGTCACACGCACATTCTGCGAAACGGCATAGAATATCCGAAATTTATCCTGCGAATATTCGCATAAACTGCGACCGACCAGTCGGTGTCAGGGTTTGCACACACCGACCGAAATGTGTAGCTCTGACTTGTGAGAAATAATCCAAAAATGTGCCCGGAGTGCGCGACAACCTAAAAGTGGCAACGCCACCGCTACGCTCTGAGCAAAAGACACCACGCCTTCGCTACGCTCAGGCATAAGTGGCTGTACGTCGATAAAGCCCTCCTACAGCCACTAAAAAGCTCCTCCCCCAATTGGGAGAGGAGCTTAGTCAAAAACTAAATGTGCAAAATCTCAATAATGTTACTTGAGAAGCACCATCTTTTTGGTATCGGAGAAACTATTCACCTTTACCTTGTAGAAATAGATGCCACTGGCAACCTGGGCACCGTCATTATCCTTACCATCCCATACAACATTGTATTCGCCAACTTCCCTTTGTCCGTTCACCAGATCAGTAACATGCTGGCCCAGAACGTTGAAAACGGAAAGACGAACCACTCCGGCTTCCGGAATCGCATAAGCGATTTTTGTCGTCGGGTTAAATGGGTTCGGACTATTCTGTTTCATTGAATAGACGGTTGGTACCGCTGAACCACCACCGAGTGAATAAGCGATGGCAGAGACTTCTACTTCCGGCTCAATTGTCCGAAGAACCGGACGGCCTGACGAGTAATCATTGTAATAATACGTCAAGTCGTGCATCGGAAAATCAACCTTGATCGCCTGTATCGAGACATCTTCAATACCTGCCTCCAGTTCGAAAACCAAATTGGCCACAGCCCCTTCACCAGGTGCAAGATCTGGCTTGTCACTTTGAACCATGGAAATCAAACCGATCATGACAGTCCTATTCTCATTATCGATTAGAGCGTCCTTGAACTCGAATTCCGCCACTCGGTCGGTAAAAATAACATCGACCAGCTTGGCACCTTCTGAGAATGATAACGGTATGTCAAGAGCCACAAGGTCCTTTGAATTAGTAATATTTAGGGGAACAATCAACTGATTGTTCTCTGACACACCTTTGGTGGCCGACAGACGGTCAGAACTCACGGCCAATGCTAAGGCCGGAATAAGAAACATTACCAGGACGGACGCGACGAGCAATTTACGCTTCATCAACATCACCCCTTCCAATTTAGGGTTTTAGTATAAGGCTTGTGCGCCACTAACTCCTTGTGCGCCACAATACCATTTACCTGTTAAAGATCATACACTGCACAACGGAGGGGGTGAAACTGAGGGAAGGGATTTTTCCTATTGATATAATAACCAAATCGTCACTTTTTGTCAACCTATTTCCTCATCCCGGGCAACTATAAAACAATATGGCCACTATGCGAATCTCGGTTCGCATGTGTAAACGCCTGCCAAATCGCGTGCGAAGCGAATTCGGTCAAAACGTGAATTTCTCTTTCCATTGAGTTCAGGCTCATATTTTTTTCAGTTGCCAATACATCCTCCGCTTGCTTCTACACCAATAGAGTAATAAGTTCCAAAATAAGTACGAAAAAAATGAGTTATTTATTAATAAATCTGCCCTACTCAATGCCACAAAAGAAATAGCAGAACCGAACACAATCCGTATCTGCTTGTTTATCTTGTAGTTGCGAGCATCGAGCGGCCAAACAGGTCGCATTCAATATTACTTCCCGACTCTATTAATATGATTATCCCAATGAATCGCATCCTTCTTTCCCATATAATAGGCGCAAATGAACAAGAAATTCAGCATTTAAAAAAAAATGATGAACGAAGGTCAAATTGAGCGAATGCGGTAAGTTAAAAAGTTGTCGTTACCAATTTGAACCGGCCAACATCTGAATCATTAAAGCTTGACAGGTTTTCGAGATCGTCTTAGGTTGTAACGACTTGCCATGCGATAATAAATTATCAGTATTATAAGGAGGTCTTGTGGGCCAATCAAACGACCCTTCCGCATCTTCACATTCTGAAAAAACTGCGCCATTCGAGCCGTACATCAAAGCAAATGAAAATGTGGCCGAAATCAGCGTCAAAGCGATTGTTCTGGGCGCTATTATTTCGGTCGTATTTGGTGTTGCCAACGCTTACCTGGCGTTGAAATTCGGCATGACCGTTTCTGCCTCCATTCCGGCGGCGGTTATCTCAATGGCTATTTTGAGAATGATTTATAGCCGCGAAAATGTAACCGTTCTGGAAAATAATATTGTTCAGACGATTGGGTCGGCGGGTGAATCGCTGGCGGCCGGTATTACCTTCACGATCCCGGCCTTTTTTATCTGGGCCGCCAACTCCGATATGCAAGCGATGGGATATATGCACGAAGTCTCAAAAATGCAAATATTCTGGATGTCGATGCTCGGTGGATCACTTGGTATCCTATTGATGATTCCTTTGCGGAAATACCTTGTTGAACGAGAGCATGGCAAACTTCAATTCCCCGAAGGAACCGCCTGTGCCGAAATTATTACCGCCGGTGATGAAGGTGGAACAAAGGCGAAAACAGTTTTTGTCGGACTCGGCCTTGGTGCAGTTTACAAAACACTTATGGTCATCGGACGTTTTTGGAGCGAGTCACCCGGTTATAATTTTAAGGGAATCCTCAAGGGTGGAACCATCGGAATGGATGCCGCTCCGGCATTGGTTGGCGTCGGTTACATTATTGGCCCTCGCATCGCCGGCTTGATGCTTTCCGGCGCGGTTATTGGTTATCTTGGCATTGGACCCCTTCTCGCTTTTATCGGTGATCAAATTCCCGGTATAATTATCGCACCGGGCAATATTCCTCTTTCTGATATGGACCCAGGTCAGTTACGAAACTCTTACATAAAATATCTTGGAGTTGGCGCAGTCGCCTTTGGCGGTACCATCTCGCTGGTCAAATCGCTACCGACGATTGTTCATTCCTTCTCGGCTGGATTCAGGCAACTGTTTATGAAACGGAAAGGGGCTGTTGATGACAGACCTCGGACCGATCAGGATATGCCAATGTCGATCGTTTTAATCGGTTCCCTTTTGATCGTTTTGGCCATCTGGCTGTTACCCGGTATTGAGCTTCATTTCCTCGGTGCTCTATTGGCCGTTATCTTTGGATTCTTTTTTGTCGTTGTTGCCGCCCGGATTGTCGGGCTGATTGGTTCATCGTCCAATCCGGTTTCCGGCATGACAATCTTTACCCTGTTAGTCACCTGTATGATCCTGCTATGGTTTGGAATCGATGGGGTCAACGGCATGGTAACGGCGATGTCGGTCGGAACGGTGGTCTGTATCGCAGTCTGCATGTCAGGCGATATCGCGCAGGATTTAAAAACCGGTTATTTGTTAGGCGCAACCCCCAAGAAACAACAATGGGTTGAATTTATCGGCCTTCTTTTTCCCGCTATGGCGATGGGGTTTGCATTGTATTTATTGGGAGATGCTTTTGGATGGGTCGAGTCGGCGGAACATCCCAATCCTCTTCTGGCCCCGCAAGCGAACGTCATGGCGACGGTCGTTCAGGGTGTTATTGGTGGCAACATCCCCTGGACACCGATTTTGGTCGGTGCTTTTATGGCTCTGGGGTTTGAGCTTTTGGGTGTCAACTCACTGCCGGTCGCGATTGGTCTGTACCTGCCGTTATCATTATCGACCCCATTGATGCTGGGTGGAGTGGTAGCCGGCTTGCTCAAGAAAACGGCCAAAGATGAAAAGACGCGCAAAAAACGTCAGGAGGGTGGGATTCTGTTTGGCTCCGGCCTTGTTGCCGGTGGTGGTCTGATCGGAGTCGCCTCAGCCGGGTTGATTGCCGGTATCCCATCATTCAAAGCATTTACCGAGGAATATACATCGACGTCGTTTATCACCGGCTCCTGGGGTGAAGCGATATCGCTCGTGATGGTCTTTTTGCTCGCCTTCACACTCTATTCGGTGGCACGGTCGTTTGCCAAGAAACATTAACAATTACGACCGCAATTATAGATGAAGAAATTTATAGATGACAATAGAACGGCCATCCTCTTTTTCGGGGTGGCCTTTCTTATCCGCCTGATCTACCTGTTTCAGATACAGTCCAATCCTTTCTTCAACGAACCGATTGTTGATGAGTTGTGGAATGTCCTGTGGGCCAAAGAGATTATGGGGACCAGTTTTTGGGGAACCGAGGCCTGGTTTCGTGGTCCATTATACCCTTACTTTCTCGCCTTGATTCTCAAGATCACCGGTTCTGATTTTTTCTGGGCTCGGATAATTCAGCTTTTGATTTCATCCGGTTCGGTTGTTCTAACTTATCTTTTGGGGCGTGAATGCTTCTCCGAAAAAACTGGACGACTCGCCGCCTTTTTTCATCTGATTTATGGAACACTTATTTTCTACGAAGCAATGTTTCTGATTCCGGTCATTTTTGTTTTTCTAAATCTTTTGGCCCTTTTAGTAATTGTTCGTAATCGAGATAACCCACGCAAGTGGCCGTTCTTTATTGCCGGTCTGATCTTTGGCTTGTCCGCTATTGCGCGCCCCAACATTCTCCTGATTGCACCATTGTTGGCGATTTGGATCTTTTATCGTTTCCGACATAAGATTGAATACCGCTCGATCATAATTATTATCTTTCTGTTTTTCTTCGGTATCGGGCTTCCAATCGCACCGGTAACCGCTCGCAATTACATTGTCGCCGATGATATTATTTTAATCTCGTCGCAGGGAGGGATCAACCTTTATCTGGGCAACAACCCGCGGGCCGAAGGTTTGACGATGATGATGCCTGAGGCAGTTTTGGATGAACGAATCCCCTGGGATCAGTTTATCCCAACGGTAACCAAAATTGCCGAACGGGAAACCGGACGAACCTTGAAACCATCCGAGGTCTCAGGATATTGGAGCAACAAGGCGCGCCAATTTATCTTTGGTGAACCGGTGGAATTTATCAAACTGACCTCTCGCAAGCTGGTCTATTTTTTCTCCGGATTTGAAAATTCGGACCAGACCGATATTTATGATTTTAGAAAATATTCATCACTTTTATCAATCCTGATTTTTGACTATGGATTGAAATTTCCGTTTGGTCTCTTTGCTCCGCTGGCGATTGTCGGCGTCGGATTGAGCCTGGGGAGGCGCAAACCGTTTACCCCCCTCTTGATCTTCATGATCGGATATATTCCAACGGTCATTCTATTTCTGGTGACGGCCCGGCATCGGTTGACGATTATTCCGATAATGCTGTTGTTCTCCGCATTTGCAGTTTTATATCTTTGGGATAACTTCAGAAATCTTAAGAAAATCATTTTCCCGGTGCTGGGGATTATCACCTTTGGATTTTTGTTAAACATAAATTATTTCGACATAGGGTTTGAGAACAAATCCCAGATTCATTTCAATCTGGCCTTAAATCACAACCGTCTCGGAGAGTACCAAGAATCGGTCATTGAGTATCAATTGGCTATCAAGGAAGCACCCGGTAACCCTGCCCTCTACTTTGGCCTTGGAACGGCGTATAACAGTCTCAACCGCTACCGTGATGCGGTACCACAACTGAATCAGGCAATTTTGATCGACCCCGATTATACCGAAGCATATATTAATCTGGCTAATTCGTACATCGCTTTGGGACAACTGGATCGTGCTCAGATCGCACTGCGCCGAGCGACAAATCTGGAGCCAAACCGGGTCGAGATATATATCAACAAGGGTGACATGCACATGATGCAACAGGAGCTGGATAAAGCCCGACAAGCATTCTTGAAAGTTCTTGAATTGGAGCCGGAGAATTATGCCATCTATTCCAAATTGGGCGTCATTTATGGTCAGGCCGGAGATACCGGCAGATCGTACGGTTTTTTCCGCCAGGGAATTGAGATCAACGAGCTTTATCTACCGGCGTATCTGAATTGGGGAAACATCTGCCTGATAAATGGGGATACGACTTTGGCGTTTATTAAATACCAGCAGGCTATTTTGACCGACAGCCTGTCCCCTCAACCGTATTACAACATGGCAATTCTGTATTACCGTCAAGGTAACATTCAGAGATGTAGGTCTTACCTTGATCGATTGTTAAGGATTACTCCCGATTTCCAACCGGCTCTGAATTTGCAGTCCAAGCTGACTAATTAATATTTGCGGCGCCGTTCGATAACGTAGTTAGAGCCGTCAAGCGTCTTGGTGTATTTTTTCAAATCGGCCAGCATATGCGACATCTCACCAACATGCTGAAACATCCGTCCCTTATTAATCACGACCGCAATCGACAATGTCATAATGACGAATTTTTCGGTCTCGCCGCGCCGATTGGCGGTAATTATGTATCCCTTTTTGCGATCATCGACGTGATACCTAAAAGGAATAAAAGTGTCGAAAGTTCGGATAATGTTTTCACAAATTTGAGGAACCAACTCACCCGGCATAATAGCGATAAAATCATCCCCGCCGATATGTCCGACAAACCCTTCGGGGCAAACGTCAAAGACTACATCTTTTATTATCCGGGCGGTCATCCGAATCACCCGATCTCCGAAAAAATATCCATAATAATCGTTGAACGCTTTGAAGTTATCTAAGTCGGCGTAACAGACGGCAAACTGCTGACCCATTTCAATCTGACGCTCGATCTCTTCCTCGATTATTGATGGCCCCGGAAGGAGGCTGGAAGGATTGACCGAGAGATCACGATAAGCCCGACTCATCAGCATGCCACATTTTACCCGAGCAATATGAAGAGGAATATTGTCTGAGAAAAATTCCTCGGCTCCATTTTCAAAGGCGGCTGTCAGAATCATATCATCAGGATTGGGATGGTACAGAACGGTCGGGATAATCGCCAGATAAGTATGGTTTTTTATTGTCAGAGTTGTCTCCAGCATCCGCACCAATGATCCTTCACCCAGTTCGGTTGAGCCTATAAATATCATATCCAGAACAAACCGCTGGGCCAGAATTAACAACTCCGGCAGGCTCTTAAAATGATGGGTGGAAACTACTTTATCTTCGAAAAGACGGGAAAAATATAACTCGGATGGAGTATCCTCAAAAAAACAGGCGATGTGGATTAAGGTTCGCTTATTACTCGCGCCCGAGGGTGGAACTGCCTGTGGGTTTCGAGTAAGTACTCCCGATTGAGGTGGGTGTAAATCTGAGTTGTGTTGATGCTCGAATGCCCCAACAGCTCCTGAACCACCCGCAGATCCGCTCCCCCCTCCAGAAGATGAGTGGCAAAGGAATGGCGAAAAGAATGGGGTGTTACTTTCTTGCATATACCAGCCTTAACAATATATCCACGTATCAATTTCCACATTCCCGACCGGCTGAATCCGGTCCCCCGGTTAGTAATAAACAGGCTATTAGACTCTTTTTTCCCCTCAGCCAATTGGGGGCGGGAATATTTTATGTATCGGTCGATTGCCTCAATGGCATAACTCCCCAATGGAACCAATCTCTCCCGATTCCCCTTGCCGGTCACCATGATATAGGATATTTCCGGGACATAGACCGATAATTTGAGATCGATAAGCTCTGAAATCCTCGTCCCGGATGCGTATAAGCTCTCTAAAATAGCCCGATCACGAACTTTCAGGTGGTTTTCCCCTTCTGGTAAATCGATAATTTTCTGGATTTCTGAGACCGACAGGACGGCTGGAAGGCGGCGCATCAATTTGGGCCCCCGGATATCTTTGGCTGGATTGTCCGTCCCTCGATGAAACTGAAGATATTTTTTTATCGCCGACAAACGCCTGTTTATTGTCGTCGCCTGTAACTGGCCATCAACGCCCGAATAGAGCTGGCCAATATAATCGGTGACATCCTTCCGGGTAATCCGGGCTGGAACCTTCCCCCCAATTCGTCCCATGAAATCGATCAGATCGAGCCGATACGAGGCTATGGTATTGTTGGCCAACCCTTCTTCCACCACAATCGCCTGCAAAAACATGTTAATTGAGGACGGCGTCTTATCTTTGGGGACAGATGCACTCATATCATAAATTATCAGATTGAACGGTCATAAGGCAATAGAATTATTGGGTGTCAAAGTAGTAGAACGGATCTCAATAATTGCAAAATAGGTTCCTTCGGACCACAAAGGAAAAATTAATTTTTGATACCAACATCCACCGGATAAGCGGTGGCGGCGACCGCCGTCAATACCATCCTGGCTCCGGCATCAAGAATAACTCGTCTGTTTTCCCGTAGCGTCGCCCCGGTTGTGGTAACGTCATCCACCAATAGAACCGTTTTGTTCTCAAGAATGTGATCCGGATCAATAACGGTATAGGCATCTCTGACGTTCTCTTCCCGGCGTGAAGCGGGCAATTTGGCCTGTTGTCGAGTCTTGCGGGTAGCATGTAGTAGGCTGAAAATTGTCGCGACCTCGATACCGGCGGCAATACCGGAGGCGATCTCCTCTGCCTGATTGAATCCTCGTTTATATTGGCGAGAATGATGAAGCGGGACAGCCAGAATCAAATCAAAGGTCGGTGAAGCGGATGACCTGGAGATCAGATCGGCCAATTTCTGACCCAATATTGGTCCAAGCGGTTTTAACTGGCGATATTTCAAATCGTGCAGGATGGTCTGCATTTGGTTATCAAAATATCCCAGAGAATAAACGGTCATACTCGGTTCGTCACATCGGGTGCAAAACGGTTTGCTTCTGAGGAAAACCTGGCAAGTTGAGCAGTACGGTGCTTCCAACCCCTTTACCCCGGACCAGCAGAACTCACAAATTAGCCGATCATCCGAATCGGCTAACTTCCCACACAGACCGCAGACCGGTGGGTAAATCAGATCAAGCAGATCGTGCCACTGCCCAGCCAGATACGACTTCCCCTCAGCAGGATTGACAGTCATCGGAACAGCAATCTTTCTTGCGAGTTAGTTTTTTTATAAGATGCCGAATTGTAAAATAAATCATCCCTCCAGCTATCAGCGAGGCTGAGACGGTATCATACCAAGCCGTCCCCTCTGCATGAGAACTGGCGGTGGCACCGAAAGAGCCCGCCACAACCTGAGTTGAAAAAAAATGGTCGAGAAGAAGGCCGCATCCAATCGCTCCGACGACAATTGATCCGGTCATGATAATTGTCGTTTTCAATCCGAGGATTTTTTTCTGAACCACCAGTGCGGTAATATTGGTTGCCGGTCCGACCAGAAGAAAAGTGAGAACCGCACCGGGTAAAATACCGATGGCCAAAAATACTGCCGCCAACGGCGTTGATGAAGTGGCACAAACATAGATCGGCAGACTGAAGAGGATGATGGCGACGTATTGGAAAAATGGATTTATCTCAGACCCCGGACCGCCGGCTGGAATAATCGAACCGATCAACCCGGCCAACAAAAATCCCCAAAAAAGATAATAGGCCATTTCCGGTAAAAAGTCTTTTATGATAAACCTCTGCCCCGCGACCAATCGTCTCCACAGATTTTCTGTGTTCTTAGTTTCCGCCCCATCGACCTCCGGCAATTTAACCCGGTCCTCGTCCGGGATTAACAGCTTGGCGACCACCCCACTAAACAGGGCAATAAGCAGAGCCGCTAATGGCCGAATCAATGAAAAAAACGGTCCCAACAAACGCCAGCTCAATGATATCGAATCGAAGCCAGTCTCAGGAGTTGAGATCATGAAGGAGACAATGCCCGGTCGGCTCAATCCCGAAATGCGCAGGGGC
>JAUUYJ010000124.1 GCA_030588275.1 Candidatus Zixiibacteriota bacterium
TCCTGTCAGCGATTGGCGAGGTTCGTTCCAAAGTTGAACGGCGCAATCATTGGGAGATGTTTAATCGTTATGCGATAAATCCCAAAGCGCACTTGCAGACCACACAAGGGGAGATCGTGATTGAGCTTTTGTATAGCGACGCTCCCAAAACGGTCAACAATTTCATCTCGCTGGTAGAAAATGGATATTATAACAACCTTGTTTTCCACCGGGTCATCCCCGCTTTCGTGGCTCAGGATGGTTGCCCTCGTGGAGATGGTTGGGGTGGTCCGGGGTACAGTATTCGGTGTGAATATAACCGATTGTCGTATGAGACCGGTATGGTCGGCATGGCCTTATCTGGTAAGGATACCGGAGGGTCGCAATATTTTATCACCCTCGCCCCCCAACCGCACCTTGATGCTCGCTATACCATATTTGGCAAAGTGGTATCCGGTATGGAGGTTGCCTTTGAGATAATGCAGAACGATAGTATTGAAAAAATAACGATTGAATATGGTCAGGAGGAAAAGTGATGCGTAAGATAATATCAACCGGAGTAGTTTTACTTTGCTTAGCCGCACCAGTTTTTGGTCAGGCGGTTTTAGATATCGAACAAGTTATTGAGAAAGCGTATCAGGTCGATCATTCCTTCCGAACCGAAACGGCCGACTTTACGATGATGGTGGAATCAATTTCAAAGAGCCTCAAAGGGGATGGATCGGTCAAAGAGGAAAAACGATTTATCAAAAAATATTATTACAAAAGTGACCTGTTTAAGCAGGAGTTTTTGGAGTTTTACCTTGATGGGGAAAAGCAGGATGATGGCGAACTGGCCGATCAGGTCAAGGCGGCAAAAGATCGGAAGAAAAAAGGCCGAGGGCGAGATGGTTCGATCAACTGCCTGAAACCGTTCTACCCCGATCAGCGGACCGATTATCTGTTCAGCATGCCGGGTGTGGAAAAGAAAAAAGGGTACGACTGCTACCACATCATTGCCGATTGCCGTCTGGAAGATGATCAACTGCTTGAGGGTGATTACTGGTTTGAGACCGAAAACCTGCATATTGTCTATGCTGAGTTTCGACCGGCAAAAATGCCGTCGAAGATCAAGAATCTGGAGATGGAGATGGAGTACGCTCCGATTGGTGATGGAGTGTGGTTGCCCAAACGGTTCCACCTCAAGGGGAACGGCAAGGTTATGATTTTTATCAAATTCAGATTTGAGGTGGATGAAACCTTTTCTGATTACCAATTAAACTCCGGCCTGACCGACGATATGTTTAAAGAGGCTGGCGATAAAAAATGATAAAGAATAAAACATACAAGATTCAGGTGGCCGAAGGTGAAAACCTGATTTTGGGGATGTCTCATTTTATCAAGACGGTTGAGGATATTTATGAGATTATGGTCAACAGTTCCCCATCCATAAAATTTGGTATCGCCTTTTGCGAAGCGTCCGGCCCCTGTCTGGTCCGAAGCGATGGTAACGATTCGGACCTTATTAAAAAGGCGGAAGGTTACGCTTACGACATCGGCGCCGGCCATAGTTTTATCATTATCATGCGGGACGGTTTCCCTCTCAATGTTCTGCCGGAACTAAAAAATTGCCGGGAAGTTTGCCGCATTTTTTGTGCTACGGCCAACCCGGTTGAACTGTTGATTGCCGAATCTGATCAGGGCCGGGGAATTTTGGGAGTTATTGATGGCTCGGTGCCACGCGGTATCGAAACCGATGAGGATAAAAAGGAACGGATTGCGTTTCTAAAAAAAATCGGGTATAAGCGGTAGCGGAGTAACTTTGTAATATGACCGTCATCTGATATCAAAGTTGTTCGAGTTGGCTTTGAGAGATTATCAAACAGAAACCGGGGAGATTCCCCGGTTTTTTTAATGGCTAATATTAGCCGTTTCCTTTCGAGTCGTTTATAACTATATTTCAAAGTTCTATAAACAGAGGATTTTTTATGCAGGGTATTATCCTGACCGGCGGGCAGGGGAGTCGTTTGGCCCCCTTAACCGATGACAAAAATAAGCATCTAATTGATATATGCGGGCGACCGATGGTCAGCTATTCGCTCTCTCTGCTATTGTCGGCTGGTGTCACCGATGTGACCTTGGTAACTAATCCGCATCATCTGGATGATTTCAAAAAAGAGCTGTCAGTCGGACTGGGAACACAGTTTGATCCGTTGCGGATTATTCCCCAAAAAGATAAACCGGGCATTGCCGGATCGATTTTGATGATGCCTGAGGATATTCGGATCGGACCTTACATGGTTGTCTTGGGTGACAACATCGTCGGTGGATCGCTTAAACATTTGCGGGACAAATTTGAAACCGACCCGAACCGCGCCATGATTGCCCTTAGCGAAGTGCTGGTGCCGACCGCCTTTGGAGTTGCCCGACTCGAAAAAGGGAAGCTGGTCGAGATTGAAGAGAAGCCGGAAAAGGCTCGCTCCAGATGGGTTATCACCGGGATCTATTTTTTCCCGACCGATCTTTTTGAGATTGCCGAAACAATTAAGCCATCCAAGCGAGGTGAATATGAAGTGACCGATATCCTCTCGGTTTATTTAAAGCAGGATCGCCTCGATTATCATATATTGGAAGAGTGGTGGGTCGATGCCGGAACTCATGAGTCGCTTGAAAAGGTGAAGGGGTTGATTGGATGCGGTGAGGCAGGTAACGAAGAACAACAAACTGAAAAAACCGATGATGATGCCTGACCAACCCATGTAAGAAATACAACACGGAAATGATGCTATGATAGATGGTGTGAAAGTAAAAAAGTTAAAAACGATTGCCGATGAGAGGGGTTACCTGTTTGAAATCCTACGGTGCGACGACGATCAGTTTGAAAAATTCGGGCAGGTTTACCTTAGTTCGGTATATGCTGGTGTCGTTAAGGGGTGGCATTGTCACACCAGGCAGACTGATAATTTTACCGTAATTTCCGGGATGGCCAAAATGGTCTTAGCCGATCTGCGGGATGATTCGCCAACCAAAGGGGAGGTTAACGAATTTTTTATCGGCGATCAGAATCGTCTTTTGATCCAGATTCCGCCCGGTGTATATCATGGCATAAAAGGGGTTGGGGATAAAACAGCGTTGGCCCTTAATTGCCCGACCGAACCGTATAATCATGACGATCCGGACGAGAAAAGGTTCCCTTATGATACCGACCAGATTGATTATGACTGGGGTTTGAAGCAGGGCTGATGAAACTTCTGATTACAGGAACGGCTGGGTTTATTGGGTCGCATCTGGTTGAGCATCTTCTGGAAACGACTGACGATGTTTCCATAGTATCGCTTGATGCTTTGGAATATTCGGGGAATAAAATAAATCTCGCATCTATCTCGGGTGGGATCGAATCGGATCGGCATCATTTTGTGCATGGTTCGATATGCGATTTGAAACTGGTTGAAGAGATTGTTGCCGATGGTATTGATGGTGTAATCAACCTTGCGGCGCATACCCATGTTGATCGAGCCCATTATTACCCGGAGCTGTTTATCAAAAATAATATTGAAGGGGTCCTAAACCTTCTGCGGGCTGTCGAAAAAAAACCGAACTGCCGTTTTTTGCAAATCTCCACCGATGAAGTTTATGGAGCGGTGACGCCTGATAATCTGTGCAACGAACAGGCTTCTTTGAATCCGGGGAATTTTTATGCCGCCTCCAAAGCGTCAGCCGATCTGTATATCTCAGCGGCAATCAATACCGACCGGCTCGATGCTGTTATTGTGAGAGGGGCGAACAATTTTGGACCGAGGCAGTTTCCCGAAAAGATGATTCCGTTTTTTACGCATCGTATTCTGACTGACAAAAATATTCCGCTCTATGGTGATGGTTTGCAACTGCGTGATTGGTTGTATGTCAAAGATTTCTGCCGAGCTATCTGGACCGTTTTCAGATCGGGGAAAAGTGGCGAGATCTACAATGCCGGTGCCGGGAATCATCTCACTAACCTGTCGATGAGTCACAAAATTATCGACCTCCTATCTGCCGAGCGATCTCGCATCAGCCATGTGGCCGACCGGCCGGGGCATGATTTTTGTTATGCGATCAGTCGGAAAAAGATTGGCCAATTGGGTTGGGAACCGGAGACTGATTTTGATCAGGCATTGAGTGAAACGGTGCGATGGTATCAAAGCAACTCAGCCTGGATGAAAACGATCATGGCGCAAAACTCTGATAAGACTGAAGAGGAGTGCTTTTTCGAGCGTCATTATCGGGAGCGGCGGTAAACTCCGACATGCCAGATAGAAGACATATCTTAATAACCGGCGCCGGGGGATTGCTGGGTGGACGGCTGGCGCAGTTACTCCGAAAAAAAGCGCACCTTATGCTTCATTTTCACCACGCCCCGAAAAAGTTGGGTGCAGAGAATATCTTTTATGGCGACTTAGGAGATTCAGATCATGTTAGTAGTTTGGGGAAGCTATTAAAACCGGACCTCATTATAAACTGCGCCGCTCTGACCGATGTTGACCTGTGCGAGCGAGAGCCGGAACTTTCTAAAAAAATTAATCTAACGGCGGTGAGGCTTCTTCTCGACTGTTTCCCTCGGGCTAAAATGGTGCATATATCGACCGATTATGTTTTTGGCGAGCGGGATTATCCGGGACGACCGGACGATGCTACCGGTCCTCTTAATACTTATGGTCGGCACAAGCTTGATGCGGAGCGGTTGGTTGCCGAAGCATCACCCGATAATTTAATTGTGCGCACCAACACGACTTATGATATGACCAGTGGTAATAACTTTTTTAAATTTGTTTATGGTAGTCTAACAGCGGGTAAGAAAATATTTGGTGTCACCGATCAAAGTTCAAATCCGATTTCCTCGTATAGTGCTTCGGATCTGATTCTGGAACTGATTAATCGTGATGCTGTCGATCTCTTTCATATCGGGGGACAGGATTTTATCAGCCGTTATGATTTTGCCGTAGCAATTGCCAGAAATTTTGGCCTCAAGAGCAAGCTGGTTTCTGCAAAGGAATCGGGTGATCTCAACCGCCTGGCTCCCCGCCCTCGAACGGCCGGGCTGGATTGCTCGGCAACCGAACGGTTTTTGAAACAATTAATGCCGTCGATTAAAGATGACTTCATCCGTATCTACAGAGAAAATCAGACCGGAGAAGCATAGTTTCCGTTGCGATTAAAAAACTGATAGATTGCCAGGGCCCGTTTGGGTCCGATCCCAGACACCTTTTGTAAGTTTTTGGCATCAGATGCGAATATCTGTGAGAGCGTTTTAAAGCGATCAATCAAAGCCTGAGCCGAAGCGTTATTTATCTCAGGAACCATCTTCAGAATTTCCAACCGACTTCTATTTTGACCTTTTTTGCCATGTGAAACCGCTCTGGCCTCTGATGCGTCACTCGCATCATCTACCTTTTCATGACTAATGATTTCCTGCGGGTCAAGCTGATGACTGCTTTGCCCTGCCAGCATAAAGATTAAATGTGTCGTTTCCATTTCGTTGGCGGTAAACAGAAGTGGTACGCGGTTGGTAACCGAAGCAAACAGTAGAGCATTTTGATAGGTGGTTGCATCGATCCGGCTTGATCGTGGGACATCCCCTTCGACAATCATAATGGGGGATTGATATTCAGCTTTCATCTCCATGATGGTGCGATAAAATTGACGCGATTTTAGCGATTCAGCAAAGATGTCATAGCTCATATATGCGACGCCATATTTCCCGGACAGCAGGAAGTCCCCCTTCTTGAGCGTGATGAACCTGACGGTCGTTCCCAATTCCCCCAGTAGTCGTGGGACCGGGTTTTCTTGCAGGTGAGAAGAAGCTATTATAGATATCTCGTTCATTTAGATCAACACCTTTAGTTTTGTTAAGATTTATGGCCGTTTAATGAAGTCTTGTGATGTTCTCTCTTGTGCTACTTTAAACAAATTTGAAGTATAAATGTTCCCGGATAGCAGTAATCCAATTTAAGAAAAAAATATATTTGTGCCGATCGGAATATGATGCTTAAGTGTGTTTGGTTTAAACAGCCCGATGCGATGCGCTTGAAAACCTAAGTCTTTCTTTCCTTCTTGCGGGCGGCGGGGAAGAGAACATTGTTTAAGATTAATCGGTAACCGGGGGAGTTTTTATACAATGAAAGATCGGTCGGCGGATCTGAAATATTATGGCGATAATCTTCCGGGTCGTGGCCGGAATAGAAGGTAAACGTACCGCGACCATGATTGCCGTGAATGTAGCGGACTTCGTCATAGCCGGTCGGTTCACCCATGACGATGACATATTTTTTCAGAAGCGACTTGCGCAGGCCGGTTGTCTGTCCCATAAAGCCGCTGACTATCGCATCCTGACCCTGAGTCAGCATGGTTGGGACCGGGTCAAGCTTGGCAGAAAATTCAAACAGAAAAAAGAAGTCATCTTTCTCCTGCATAAATTTCTCCATTCGGGATGGATAGGTGTCAACGTCGGAATGACGATAATGCATCGGGTCGATATCGACGACAAAATTCTCAAAGGCCAGCGTTTTGGAAAAATCGAGCCGTTCCTGACAGTCGGGGTCGATTGGGTCACCATCAAACTGGGCTGGAACAATGTCGGTATTCTCGGCGGCCAAAGCGATATCCAGAGTTTCGGCGGCAGAACACATGGCAAACAGAAATCCGCCACGCGCGACATAATCTTTGATGATGCGAGCGACCGCTTTTTTGCATTCGGAAACTTTGTTGAATCCTAATGCTCGAGCGCTGGCTTCGTTGGCGGCAACATCCTGCTGATACCATAACTGATTGCGAAACGATGCGTAAAACCGGCCATACTGTCCGGTAAAATCTTCGTGGTGCAGGTGGAGCCAGTCGTACTCCTCAAGTTTCCCTTCGATAACTTCCTTGTCCCAGATCATATCGTAATCAATCTCGGCGTACTCCAAAGCGAGCCTAACAGCATCATCCCACGGTTGCATGTGCGATGGGGAGTAAATAACAATATCCGGTTTTTTTTCGAGAAAAACCCGCTCCATGTTTTCCGCTTCGATGGTTCGGTAAATATCGGCCGCATCGGCATTGGAGATGACCTCATACGATACACCGCGAATCAAACAGAGATTACGATTGTCGTCGGTGTCTTTGACCAGAAAAGTACCTGCTCGATAATTCAATAACCATTCTGCCTGCTGGTTGCGTGCCAGACAATCAAAAACGACACCGTACGCTTTGATATGGTTGGACTGGAGTTCATCCATCGGTAGAAGAAGCATCCCGGCGGTGGCCCAGGTGGAGGTTATCAAAAGAATTGATCCAAGGATGATGGCAATGCGTTTTTTCATAATTTTCCGCGTTCTCTGTTCTGTCA
>JAUUYJ010000023.1 GCA_030588275.1 Candidatus Zixiibacteriota bacterium
CACGCTTAACCAGAGAGGTATTATCGCCGGCGGCAATTCGTGGTCTCGTTTTTTTCCCAGGGGAATAAGATTTACCATCCAGAGTACCCGGGATAATAATTGATTTTCCAGCATAAATTCGGGAACGGCGACTGAGATTATTCGATTCGAAGATAGCATACTGCGACACGCCATATTTGGCCGCAATCGTCGAGACCGACTCTCCCCGTCTGATTTTATGCTTAACCCAACTGGTCTCCTGCGGAGATTTCAGTTTCGGTAATTCGGCCAGAAACCTCTCTTCGCTACCTTTCGGAATCCGAAGTTGGTAATTTTGGGTTTGCGGTGGCGTGACATTCCGGAGCAGTTCCGGGTTGAGATCCTTAAGCACCGCAACGGTTGTACCGGATGCCTTGGCAATCGTTTTTAAGTCTAAACATTTCTTCAGCGAAATAACGTCGTACTCAACCGGATCATCATAATGGATATAGAATCCGTAAAGCTCCGGATTTCTGGCAATAATCGTCGCCGCCATATAAAACGGAACGTAATCCATTGTCTGCTTTTTCAGTTTCATATCCCAGAAATTTCTGGTTTTCTGACTCTTGATTGTCCGGTCAACTCGACCCGGACCACCATTGTAGGCGGCCAGCGCAAGTTCCCAATCGTCATATCTTTCGTAAAGAAATTTCAGAAAACGGGCGGCGGCATGGGTTGATTTGACAAAATCGCGCCTTTCGTCATACCACCAATTTCGATTGAGATCGTACATCCGACCAGTCGAGGCAATAAACTGCCAGGGACCGCTGGCCCGTGCCCAGGAGTATGCTTTGCAGTTGAACCCTGATTCAATAATCGGAAGAAATACAATATCAGACGGAACGCCATGTTCCTCCAATATTTCGACCATCATCGGGACATACTTGCCGGATCGTTCCAGCCATTTGGTGAATGCTTCATGCCCAACCGTTTGAAAATAGATAATTGAGTTTTTGACCTTGTCATTTATAACAATCGGGACGTTATAAGTAATCGGCTTCTCTTCCCCGCTGGTTTTAAGCTCGCCAAACTTGTTCATCCCACCAAACTGTTCTAAAAAAGCTGATGAGGTCGCATCTTCCGGGATATTCCCCAGAGATAAAAGCGTTAAGCGGTAATCAGCAACGATTTTTTCGAGAAGTGAAGCATACTTATGCGCTTCGGGTCCAACCGTGCTGGTATCAATATCAAGATCGGCCAGTTGCCGTAAGGCTCGTTCAAGATAATATTGTGCCTCTTCCCAGTCCGCCTCCTGATTAGCCGCCACACCCTGAGCAAAGTACTCTTCTGCCTGCCTTAGTTCACGCCAAATTTCATCATCAACGGCGTAAGCTGAGTCGGAGACAAATTCAATATTTCCCAGGATTTCGGCGACCGTATCGGTCACTACCGGGCGAACTTCTAAATGGTCTTGAGTTTGACTATCGCTTGAGCCATCATAGGTACTGGCTAAACAGAAAGAGCTTCCAAGGAGCAAACCGAAGACAAAAACCGATGAAATTATTTTCAAGACAAAACCTTTATTAAAGTTTAATTCCCTTTAATTATCGGAAATATGAGACATTTCTTAAGGCTAATTTCCATCTAACCCGTTGATATATAGACATTCACAAAAAGCGTGTCAAGTTTTTTATAATACGGATCAACTCCAGAATTGTTCAATAATTTGATCCGCCTCTTCAAACGCCTCAGAACCAAACCGCTCAATCTGAGTGATATTTCTGACCGAACGAAACCAGGTAAACTGCCTTTTGGCATATCGGCGGCTGTTCTGCTTGATCAGTTCGATAGCCCGATCAAGCGAGATGGCTCCATCGAGATGGTCGATGATCTCAGAATATCCGACAATTTTTTTATCTCTTAAAGCTTCTCCAATCGGCAGCCGGTAAATTTCCCGAACTTCATCGAGCAATCCATGCGCGATCATCAAATCAACCCGGTCATCGATTTTCTTATACAACTGGTTGCGGTTAGGAAGCAGTACTATTTGGAGAAACTTGAAATTATCATTGATCGGCTTGGTAGTTTTTTTCAATTCTGTTTTGGATTTTCCGGTCAGATAATATATTTCAAGAGCACGTATGACCTTAATCATATTATGAGAATGAATCGCCTCCGCTTCTGTCGGATCAACCTCAGCCAGCATCCGATGGATATGACTCGGGCCATGCTCGGCCGCCAGCGCAATCAGGCGCTGTCGATAATCCATATCCTCTTCGGGAACTTCAAAGATGCCATCGATCAAAGCCCTTAAATATAGACCAGTACCGCCGCAAATGATTACATTTCTGTTCTGACCTTCAAGTTGATTTATAATCTCGCCGGCCCGTTCGACAAACCTGATTGCGGTAAAGCGTTCGGTCAGCTCGCATGAACCCATCAGGTGATGGGTGACACCCTGTTGATCTTCGACAGAGAGACGGTCTGTCCCTATTTTTATTGGTTGGTAAATCTGCCGGGAGTCGGCTGAGATGATCTCAGCTTGATATTTCTGTGCCAGCCTGAGTGACAAAGTCGATTTTTCTGAGCCGGTCGGTCCACAGACAACGACAATCTTTATATCATTGGTTTTTGAAATTCTCTCAGGTTCGGCCAAAACGACTATCCAGTTCCTCAAGGCCAATCTTTATAAATGTCGGGCGGCCATGCGGACAGCAAAACGGATTGTTGGTTGCAAACAGATCGGCCACCAACCCTTTGACTTCCTCTGGTCCGAGCCGGTCTCCGGCCATTACCGCCGCGCGGCAGGCCATCGATTGCGCTACTGATTTAATCAGGTCTCCACCCGCTTTATCAAGAGCACCGATGTCGTCAAGCAAACGACGCATTATCCGAACCGGAGAATTATCCCTGAAAACCGGTGGCATGCCATTGACGATCACCGAGCGTTGACCAAACGGTTCAACCTCAAATCCTAACTTATCCAATACTGCACGACTATTTTCAAAAGTTATAAACTCCTCAGCAGAAAGCTCGATTGTCTCAGGAAAAAGTGTTTTTTGCGACAGCCCGCTCCCCTTTTCAACCTCCTCCAAAGCCGATTCGTACAACACCCGCTCATGAGCGGCATGCTGATCGACCACATACAGGGCACCACGAATCGTAATAATCAGGTAGGTTCGACCAGATTTCCCCAGGTACTCGACATCTTCCCGTTTCGGTAAATCCGATTTTGGTGGCGGCTGGTATTGATCGGAAGAGGTTATTGAATCGACCACCGGACGACTGTTGTCGCATCCCCCGCCCCCGGAAGATGAAAATTGATTGTCTGGAAGCGAAGGGGATGCCCCGCTTGGGGCAACCGGCTTATTTATAGATAGCGGTGCATGGGAAAAGATATCAGCCGTTTGTGACAGGTTACCAGATTGGTTGAAGTTACCGCCTGAATGAGGCCGATACCGACCACCGCCGTCCATTCCAGATCGACTTCCAAATTGGCTTGAGGAATCTGAGGGAACCATACGCCAATCGCGCAACGCTTTCTTAACGATCCGATACAGATTATCATGCACAGCTCGCTCATTTGATAAGCGAACTTCTGCCTTTGTCGGATGAACATTGACATCAAGGTTGGAGCTATCAATCGTCAAAAACAGAACTGCCAGCGGAAACCGCCCACCCGGTAAAAACTCTCCGTATCCGGCAGTGACGGCATGAATAATAGATGATGATGAAACCGATCGACCGTTTATGAAAAGGCAGATGCGGGTTCGATCATGACGGGCCAGATCGGGATGCGCCAAATAAACCAGATAGGAGACATCGGATAGTTCGACATCATACTCGACAACGCCATCTGTCTTAAGCCCAAACAACGAGGCCATCCGTTCGGCGACCGGCTGGTTGTGAGGCAAGCGAAATATCTGGCGATCATTCAGATTCAGACTTATTGCCGCAGAAGGCTTTCCCAAAGCCATCCGTTCGGCGGCCCTAACAATTTGGCGCGACTCCGTCGTTTCCGCCTTCAGGAATTTACGGCGAGCCGGTGTGTTAAAAAACAGGTGGGAAATCTCAATTTTGGTACCAACCGGTGCAGAGACCGGCCGCCTTTGGATCTCCTGCCCCCCTTCATAAATAATCTGCGTTCCGGCTTCTTCTGAAAAATGACGCGTTGTTAATGACAGATGAGAAACCGACGCAATTGATGGCAAAGCTTCACCTCGGAAGCCAAATGAATTTACGGCAAAGAGGTCATCGACGGAATTTATTTTGCTGGTGGCATGACGACTGAATGCCAGGTCGATCTGATCTGATTTTATACCGGTGCCATTATCGGTTACCGAAATAAAGGTCGTCCCGGCTTTGCGGGCAATAATTTCAATCGTGTCGGCGCCGGCATCAAGCGAATTTTCAACCATCTCTTTGATAACCGAGGCTGGTCTCTCGACCACTTCACCAGCCGCAATTTTGTTTACCAAACTGCGATCCAACTGGCGGATTGGTGAACCGAATCTATCGTCAGAAAAGTCAGTCATGATTAAGGTCGTTTTTTAGGGTGGATAGAATTTTAATTGCTTCCAGCGGAGTAAGATTATCGATATCAATCTCTCTTATTTTCCCCTCAAGTTCGGATGGTACCATATCAGAAGGCTGATCAAAAAGGGAGGTTTGGTTCAGCTTGACATGAACCCCCTGAGCCAACTCGGATTTGGCAAATTCCCCCGACTCCAACAGACGCAATATTTCCCGTGCTCGACCTATCGTTTTGGTTGGCAAACCGGCCAAACGAGCCACTTCAATTCCGTATGAATCGTCGCATCCCCCCGGAATAACCTGATGCAAAAAGACAACCTCCTTGCCCCACTTCTTAACCGTGACCTGAAAATTTTTGATATTTGGAAAAATTCCGGCCAATCCGGTCATCTCATGATAATGGGTCGCAAACAGCGTCCGTGGGGTCCCCTGAGGATGTTTATAAATTGATTCGGCGACTGACCAGGCAACCGAGAGTCCGTCAAAAGTTGAAGTTCCTCGCCCGACCTCATCCAGAAGTAAAAGTGAGTGCTCGGTTTGATTATTGAGAATGTTGGCCGTCTCCACCATTTCGACTAAGAAGGTTGATTGTCCACGCGTCAAGCTGTCGGTCGCACCAACCCGAGTGAAGACACGATCGACAATACCGATCTCCGCTTTTTCAGCAGGCACGTATGAACCAATCTGGGCTAAGATTACGATCAGCCCGGTCTGCCTCAGCCAGGTTGATTTACCCGACATGTTTGGCCCGGTCAGGATAATTATTGAGGTTCCATCCTCCTTGAGGATAATATCGTTGGCGACAAAATTACCCGGTCCCAAAATCTGAGCGATCACCGGATGGGCTCCTTGAATAATTTCCATATCCCGATTATTCTGCAAAACCGGCCTGACATATCTTTGTTCGCGAGCTAACTGGGCCAATCCATTGACCAGATCAATCTCGGCCAAGAAATCGGCTGCAGACATTAGATGCGGCAGGCTGACGGTCAGCTCGTCGGTGAACTGATGGTACAGCTCCTCTTCCAAACGATTGATCTTCTCTTCCGCTTCGATTATTAGTGCTTCCCGCTCCTTCATCCCCTCGGTAATATATCGTTCGGCATTGACGAGGGTTTGTTTGCGGATGTAATCGTCGGGGACTTTGTCGGAATGAGTGCGAGTCACCTCGATGTAATAACCAAAGACTTTGTTGAATCCAACTTTGAGAGAAGATATCCCGGTTCGTTGCTTTTCCGATTGTGCCAACGATGCAATATATTCGCGGGCATCCTTAATGGAGTCGTTGAGGTCGTCAAGCTTGGTTGAATATCTATTTTTGAAAATACCGCCACCTGACGCGGAAAGCGGGGCATCATCTTTTATGGCTTGGTTGATTTTATCAGACACCTGCATTAAATTGGGCAGATTTTTTATTATCGATTTGAGTAATGGTGCGTGACAGTCAGTCACCAAGCGTTTGATTTGGTGAGCAATTGTAACAGCATCTCTAATTGCCAGGAGGGTCCGAGGGTTGGCTCGTGCCATCCCCAGCCGCCCGGCCAGCCGCTCCAGATCGGGAATTTTTTTAAACAGACCCGCAAGTGCATCACACAGTTCACCATTCCCAAATAACTCGGTAACACCATCAAGACGATAATTAATTTTTTCCGGCTCGATAAATGGTGCCGCCAATGATCGACGTAAGCGTCTGGCACCAGCGGATGAACCGGTGCGATTAACAGCCCAGAAAAAAGAATGCTTCTCCTCACCGGTTGACAAGTTATAGAAAAGCTCCAGATTACGGACCGTTGCCGAATCAAGTATCATCCGTTGGTCCGCCTGACCAACTTTTATGGATGTGATATGATCCAACCGGTCCTGCTTGTTATCCTGAAGATATTTTAAAATTGCACCAGCCGCCGAAACCGCCAGCTTCATCCCCCTAAGTCCAAATCCATCCAAAGTTGAGATCGAAAAAAATCGACATAAATTAGCCGATCCGATCCGTTGATCAAAATAGATCGGTTCCAATGGTGTCAAGGTACCACCGGTCGCACCTTGCCCAAAGCCAGAACCGTTGGTAATTCGACTGGGATCAAATCTGTTTTTGTCTTTCTTTTCATCCTGCTGTGGATATAAAACTTCACGAGCCGAAAGCATCCCCAAGCGGTCTATTACAACATCCGCATCATCCTCAATTACCGAAAAATTCCCAGTCGATAACTCCAGCGTAGCCAACCCCATCTGCTTTGAGGTTCCGCATATGGCCGCCAGGATAGAATCTTGTGTCGGTGTCAACCCGATCTCTGATGTGACCGTCCCGGGAGTAATGATCTCAACAATATCACGCTTGACAATCCCTTTCGCCTTTTTGGGATCTTCTACCTGCTCGCAAATGACCACTTTCTTACCTGCCGCAATCAATCGGGGTAAATATTTTTCCAGAGCATGATGCGGCAGACCACAAAGCGGAATAGAATTCTCCTTGTCACCAGAACGTGAAGTCAGGGTAATCCCTAAAATAGGAGCCGCTTCCAAAGCATCATCACCAAACATTTCGTAGAAATCACCCATACGAAAAAACAGAATTTTGTCAGGATGCTTTTCTTTAAAGCTCAAAAACTGGCGCATCATTGGTGTTGGATGATCACTTTTCATCATTGACCTTGATCTCAAAAATCTGATTCTCACCCATTTCCAATTTCGCTTTGGCGATTTGCGCTTCTTTTAACGTATCAAATTTTCCGGCCATCGGTACGTAGTACGATTTACCCGATATTTTGAGTTTTTTTATTTCAGTTTTATAGCCATATCCCTTCATCCGGTCGGCCATTTTCTTGGCATTACCCTTTTGGGAAAAGACACCAACCTTGATTGAATATGTAATCCCCTCAATTTTTTCACGAGCCTCTCGCCCGCTGGTCCGGTCGGATACCTGCTTAAGTTCGATAAGCAGATCACTCTGTCCGATAGCAAACGGATACTGCTCACGAAGGATGTTGTAGTTTAACAAAGCCCGATCTGACTCCCCCCGTATAAGGGCAATCCGAGCCATAAGAATTAAAGCTGTAGGAGTTAAATCGTCATTGGCCGAATTACTTATTCGGCGACAGATTGTCGTCGTCGTCTTAAAATGTTTCCGTCCAAAAGCTTGATATGCCTTCGCCACGCGAGCATACAACCCGGTATATTCACCGGGATATTGATCAATCAAAAGATCATAATACCTTTTCTGCTCTTTCCCGCCAGTTGCACTGGAGGCGGCCATCAAAGCCAAAATTTTATCCCGCAACGGGCTGTCTTCCCAGTTATCCAGGAATTCATTCCCACTCCGTAAAACCTGGCCATAATTTCCGGCGGCAAAATCAAGTTGCAGAAGATGAAATTTTGCCATCGGGAGGTACTTTCCATCGATGTCAGATTTAATCGCCGCTTCAAAAAAAGCCCTCGCTCTGGAACCGCTGACTTCAAAAAGGGCCGCCAAAAAGAGTCGGTTGCCATCTCGCACCGTTGTTGAGGGCAGACGATGCAGTTTGGTTTCTGCCTCTTTCAATTTTCCCTGAATGAATTTATCGTAAATAGCATCGACCCGGTCGTCAGCCGAGGCAATTGAAATAGAAAGCATCAATAGAATAAATAATGATCTGAGTTTCATGACCGAACAGGTTCAAACGATGCCACAGCATGGCAGCGATGGCACAACCAAATCATATTTTCAGAATGCAGATTACAGCTGGTGCAGACAAAATCACCCGCCTCTTTTCTTACTGCCAATTTCATAACTTGCTTGAACACCGCCTCAGCTTTTTCCTTTTTCCCCGCATCACGATTAAGACGATAGAGGCCCAGGCGTGACAACATCGATCCTTTATGATCGTCAAAGGCCGAAGAAAAATGCTCCCGCGCGGAATCAAGATCACCCTTGCGTTCGTTGAAGTAGGCCAGTTCCAAACGGGCCGTCAAATGATCGGGCCGTGAGATCAGCAAATTTGACAGAGCTTCAGCATACTCACCATACCGACCAACTTCAAAAAAGCCTTTCTTGAGACGGTCAAAAACAAACTGCCCCTTATCAGGATTCATTGTTATAACCTTGGTCCAATATCCCAACGCATCTTCAAGGCGGCTTTCCTTGTAATAGCTGTCACCGATAGCCAGATAAGAGGCCAGACAACTTTTATCAATATGCATCGCCTCTTTAAAGAACAGGCGGGCCCGATGAGGTTCGCCCCCTTCGGCCAACTGCTCTCCTTCAAAAACCTTATACAAAGCTAACCGGTCGCTGGAGTCTGATCCGGTCTGTTTATCAATTTTTTTTAATACTACGGCCGCTTCTTTCCATTTATGATCTTTTTCAAGTGATGCCAGAAGTTGAATCAAAGCCCACCGGTCACCAGGAAATAGCTCAACAATTTCTCCAATCGCCTTGTCGGCTGAAGGCACATCATCAAGCGATACAAAATCATGATAAAGTGCTTCAAGAATCTCCTTTTTCTCTTCACCGGCCAGGTCGTGCCGAAAGGTCAAATTGAGATGAATTTCCAAAGCCTGCTCCGTCTTATTCATCCGACGAAAGATGTTACCCAGTTGCAAATAACCATCGATGTTTTCACTATCAATCGAGATTGCTTCTTTAAGACTGGTAAAAGCCCGCTCATCCTGCCCCCGCATGATTGCTTTGAGGCCGGAGATATAGGATGCGGAGTCCGGTTTCGGCTCACCGACCTGAAGCTGTCTCCAAAAATAGAGAGCCAAACCGATTCCGGAAATTGAAACGACGACCAGAAACATAACCAGCGCGGTCATTATTTTTTATCCTCTTTGGGAATGAGAAAGTTGCCCTCTGCTTCGGAAATCGTCCGATTTCTAAGTGCAGAGACTTCGTTATTGAGTGCCGACAACGATCTTTTATGTTTTCGTAATTCAGCCGCCTGCTTGATGCAAACTGTAACAAATAAGAGTGAGGAAACGACCAAACCAAAAATGAAGGCCCAGTATGCGACATAGATCAGCGGGAAATCTATGTACTTGACTTGAAACAAAGGCAGGGTCACCGAAACACGCTCTCCGGCATTATAGACCGAAAAACCGACCAGAACCGCGAAAAGAATGACCAATAATACAGCCCTAAATACCCACATATTTCCTCCTTGATCGGGCAGATTGCACAGTAAAATTATATAACAGAAATCGTGCTGGCAGTCAATATAAAATAGCCCGCCTCCATCACGGAAGCGGGCTTAATCAGTACCTGATTTGTCGTCGTCAATGCTACTCCAGATCAAACCTGAGACTACCGATCAGAGCGCCAAAGGTTGAAGCGTAACTGGCGTTGGTCTGATATTCGGTAATCAGATGTACAATATATATTTTACCCTGACGGACAGTCATAAATATCGACCCCGCCTTATAGTCATTAACCTGTTTGGCACGATCGGTACCACGAGTGGCAATATCAATAGAGTAAGCCTGCCGGACATCAAGGATTAACGCCTTTTGGCCCTCAAGCGTAAGATCACGATTTTTCATGATTTCATGCGGCTTTGATATAAGCTTAAGACTTCTCATTAAAAACTTTTTTTGAGGTGATTTGAATTCAGAATCATTCAGCATTTCAAAAAAAGCACCAACAGCAAGCGATGTCGTATCGACAAACAGTTTGATTGTCGGAATTTGAGCATAATCTTCATTACCAGCCTGAAATTCCTGCGGAACGGGATACGATTTTTGTGTTAGGCTGATTTTCAACGGTTTTTTGGATTTGGAACCAATTTTAGTTGACCATCCGCTGGGCGTTTGAAAAGAGAACTTGTGGTCTTTATCAAAATAAACGCCATCTTTGATTTCGCCTACTTTTTTGGCAGAGGCCGGAACAAACAGTACCGTAAGCAAAAATGAAATTGTCAAAAATATGAGTATGCTCTTTTTCATAATCTCCTCCTGTGTTTGACAACAATAACCATCCAACCAGATAAAAGTCAAGGATTTATTCATCCCCTTCCCTCAAATCATATACAGCATATCCTTCGATTGGATTAAATTATTTAAGTAAAACCGCCTTAAATACGGCTCGATCAGCTCCCTGAGATGCCCTGAAGAAATATATCCCGCTGGTAACGTTCTCTCCATCAAATCCTTTGCCATCCCACAAGATGCCGCCACTTCCAGAGTTAGCCGATCCAACCTGAATCTGCCGTATCAAACGCCCCAAAATATCGAAGATATCAATAACAACCGGTTCGCCGTAAGACCTGAAATTATTAAGGCGTAGATTTATGACCGGATTGAACGGGTTCGGATATCCGGTTATTTGCGGAATCATCAGCCGATCTGGAATCGGTTGAACCTCAGAGTCGGTGTCAAGAATCGGTAAGGAATATATCTTCACCGAAAAACCATCGCTGGCGGCAATAAGATTGTTGTCATAGGCGACATGCAAGGCTAAATCACCTCCGGAAAACAGGAGTTGGGGACGTCCTGCTGAAATATCATAGATAAAAATGCCATTGCGAGCGGCGACAATTAACCAGGAATCAACCTGAATCATTTCATTGACCTCACCAGACTCGCTGTTTTCATACAATCGCACCGGAGTGGATGCATCAGAAATGGAATAGGTCATGAGGATGCTGGCTCCGACGTAAAGCAACGTATCATTCTGTACCATCGCCCCACCCCGACCAGGAAGCGTTCGATCAGAGATAAATGTAAATTGAAAATTCTCGTCAAGAGCCAGAATCGACATCATCCCCTTATCGTTATTCAGATATACAATCGTATCATTAAAGATAGCCGAAGCAACACCGGTGGGAAACCTCCAACTAAACAGGTTGGGTTCGACGATGCTGTCGTTACGGAATGTTCCACGCAATCCAAAATCGTCGTAATAGTAAATCAGATCCCCATCTGGGAAATAGTTGGGAACAATATGGGGACGGTTAATCGAATCCTCAATTATGAAAAAGGGAAAGAATACGGTTGGGTCCCCCTCGCCCCGATCAAGGGCGGGAAAGATGGCGTTGAATTCAAAATCTGCCAGAAACAGCGTATCTCCCTTGAAACACATCCCCGCTGGTACATATGGTGGATTGATAATTTTTCCGGTTCGGATCGGATTATCAGGATCGGCCAGATCAAAAATTTCATACCAATTGTGAGTTCCAATACTGTGCAGGCGCGATTTCACGAAACTCAATTGGGTTATCGGGCCCGGAGAAGCATAAGTAATAATCGGAAATTCAATTTCAATCACTTCGGGGTTCTCAATGTTGTAACCGATAAAGCCATAATTGCGATCGGCGAACATAATATGTTTGCCACCGTGATAATCCAACACAAGCGCTTTACCCCAAATCCCGACAATCGGAAATATCTGATCGACTAAGCTATCACCCTGACCATAGATCAACTCAAAACCGTTGAGGCCATTAGACAGCACCATCCCCTGCGGAACCAAGTCAATTTTATCAGCCCGAATGTAGCTGTCAATCAGGCCCAGATAGATAGGGTTCTGGGGATCGGTAATTGATCCCAGCATCATTCCGTTAGGGCTGACTCCGGAATATACGGTATCTCCCGATACCGCCAACGAGACCCCCTGATCCGGTAATAACAGCTCCCCAATCGGTGCACCGATATCAGCGTTGGTTGGGTTGTATATTATCACTCCGTTATAATCATCGAGAGCGAATAAAAGGGAATCGGATGAAGCAAGACGAGTAACATGAATCCCGACCATGCTACTGTCGTTGAAGATAATATTATTAGGGTCTGAGATATCGTACCTGAAAAGCCCATCATACTGCATCGCCGTATATAAGAAATTATCCATCCGGCAGATATCGACAATCTCTTCGGGGGGTTGAAAGCTTCCCAAAAGAACCATGTTGAGTGGATTACTGATATCGACTAAGGTGAACTTCCCCACTTCATCCTCGACAACGAGCAGGTCGGAGCACAAATACAACCGATAAGGTTTTTCCACCATCTCCAGCGTCGCATAAAGTTTTTTCTTGTTGAAGTCGCGAGACAGGTCGGCCACACCAATACCATCCGGGAAAGCGCAAAACAGGAACTGATCCTTCTCCACGATGGCTCGCACACCATTCCACAAAAAAGAACCATGATACAGATAATCATCCGCCAAAACCGGGACGGTTATCATAAGAATCAAAAGTATGCCAATTATTCGACGCTTCATCGCATTAAGACCATTTTGTGGTGTGAACTGTTTTCATCACTTTTCATCCGAGCCAAATAAACTCCCGAAGCAACTTCTCGTCCCTGCTGATCTCGCCCATCCCAGACCACTTGATGGCTTCCGGCCGGATATAACCGGTCCGATAACGTGACCACCTTTTGTCCCAGAATATTAAATATCTCCATTCTAACTTTGGTCGAACGATCGAGGCTGAAATTAATTACCGTTTCCGGATTAAACGGATTGGGGAAGTTGCCTGAAATACCAAACCGATCCGGAATGAGTTGTCGATCATCATCAATGTCGGTTGGCAATCCGATCTTCGGATTTATTCCGCTATTATAATTATCATGAAGATACCGAGGCCATGGCATTAGGTCAGGATAATAGGGAGCTTCGGTATCCCAAACAAACAGATCACCATTATCACCAGTCATAATGATTTCCAATATCCCATCGTTGTCTAAATCGTCAATGACTGGCGTAAATGGCAAAGAGACCACCTGAGTTATAGGAGTGGGAGTAATGATTGGAAAACCGGTAGTTAAATCCCCATTCGGTTCCCACGCAAACAGACGCTCGTACCCGGTTCCGGGAAAGAGGAAACCACCCCGACTAATAATATTCAGATTTCCATCCCCATCAATATCGGCTACAATAATGTTGGACAGCGAAGTCGAAGTGCTGATAAGCACTCCATATGGCAAAGCTTGATGCTCCAAATATGGTGTACCATCGCTGTTGAAAGCATAAATCCGGGCGATGTCATAGCTGTAATATGAAATCAGTACCTCTTTGGAACCGTTATTGTCAATATCAACGCATATTGGAGCAGTCCCAATCCAATCGGCCATATCTTCGAGGTAAACGGGCCAACCGGGTACATCTTCAAGGCCATTATTAGTCGCCCAAATTCCGGCAACTCCATTGGTATCAATCCCAGCCATAATAATTTCAAGTTGTCCGTCGTCATCAATATCGGCCAACATTCCACCGTTTGAAATATGTATTTGTCTGGCCAGCGGGGATTCCCAGCCAAAGGGAGGCAAGCCGTTTCGTCCATTCCAAATATATATCCCGGATGGAACATCGGTCGTGCTGTAAATTGAGATAACTTCATTCGCTCCGTCAAAGTTCAAATCGGTGGCGGTAATGATTGGCACCGTCAATCCGGCAAATTGCGAAGTATCAAAGATATTGGGGTCAAGGGTTGTGAACAGACCATCAAGCGAATAAAAGTATGGGTCACCACTATATTTATAGGCGCGGACCTCGCCATATTTTGAAATGTATATCAATGTCGAATCTCCCCCAGGAGTAAGTTGCGTCAGGTTTGGTATCGGGTAAGTAAAAAAGGTCATCCCAGTCGAGGCATCACGCGGCCAACCAGAAAGTGCCTGCCCCAGATAATTGAAGCATCCGACAATATCCTTACCAATGATCACGACATCTTTGAGGCCATCTCCATCAATGTCATCGAAGGCCGGGAGTGATCGCATATCGTATTGACTCAAAACGGGCCAGCCAGGAAGGATTTGGCCATCGGCATCGAAGGCAAACAAACCTTGCTGACTACCAACGATAATTTCCTTTATTCCATCTCCGGTGATATCCTCCACCCCCGGAGAAAAAGAGGCAAAGCTCCCTAATCGGGCCGGGAATCCGGCTCTCATTGAAGGCCGAACAATAAGGCGAACCGAATCAGACAAAACGGTGCCATTCAGGTAGGCATCAAGGCGCAAATACAACGGTCCCTCAGGAATGGTAAAAAGCGGCCAGTCGAAAATAGTTTCTTCAAAATAGTAGCTCGTTGAACCGAAGATTCTGGTAGAGCTGTTCCCACCTTCAACCCGGTAAGATAGCGCCATCGAATCATAAATAGCCCCATAGGCTGATCCGACAATCGTTGCCAGACTTTTAATCTCTTCTCCGTCACTCGGACTGATAATTTGGGAGATATCGGCTCGGACCAGACGAAAATCGACCTGATCCTCCCCCGCCTCAGAGACCAGCTTAAAAGAATAATACCCGCTGGGAACCTGTGGTGACCAGACAAAGAAAGAATCGTTATCCACAGCGGAATCGACATGGTGCAGGAGATTCCACTCCTTATGATCCAGCCCTTCCCCAAGATAGAGATCCAGCGGCCCATCATACTGACCGGTGGTCCCGACCCCAATCGCAACCTCGTCAAAGATGACCGCGTTATCATGTGGGTTTGTAATATAAGCGGCCGGTTGCAAGACCGCATTGAGAGCTCGTCCGATATTCAATCGTCCCCAGCCGGAGAGCGTATCATAGCCGGGGAAATTATCCTCTCCCGTCCCCCAGGGATCGACAAGATCATCAGCCGATTGCTCTAAGGCATCAATAATCTGATCGGCGCTAAGACCGGGATGAAATGATTTTAGCAATGCCGCCGCACCAGCCACAATCGGGGCGGACATAGAAGTTCCATCAGCCACCATGTAATTTTCGGCGATAATGCGGATACCCGGTTCCCCCGGAGCATACATATCGGTCCCCGCCGCCCGCAATGATAAGATATTTTGGCCCGGTGCTGAAATATCCAGAGATGATCCGTAGGATGAGAAATAGGTCATATAACCATCTGAATTAGTCGCTCCAACGGTAAACGATTCATCGAATGCGGCTGGAAATAACCGGCGACTGTCACCAAAGTTCCCTGCCGCCGCAACCGGAATAACACCCCGACTGCGGGCATAACGAAGAACTTCCAACAGAATACCCGATTCAAAAGGGAAGCCCCAACTCATATTTATAACATC
>JAUUYJ010000178.1 GCA_030588275.1 Candidatus Zixiibacteriota bacterium
ATAGATCAACTCCGGCCAATTTGGTCAGAGTAGAAAAGGTCAGGTGACCAAAATCGCGACTAACATATTCGGTCTCATTTTCAGAAAAGAGGTTGATATCAACTTTGTCATTACCTCCCACCGCCGATATTTCCCAGATTGTGCTGTGAGCGCTTTTTAAAAAAGAAATATCAATATAAGCTTTTTCCGGTTTGATGCTGTGCGAGCTGTATGATGCGCGCGAACTGCTATGGGTAACCCGGCCGGTAAATTGTCCGCCCCCGCCCCACAGATCAAGCAGGCTGTACGATCCAACCAATTGCAATTCTCGCCGCAAGCGACGCTCGATAGTGTTACTACCACTTAGCACAACCGGAAAATCTCCCTCGCGCCGGTAAACGCTGATGTACAGATCAACAATCGAGCGCCGTTGTATTTTTTTGAACAGATGAGTCTTGATTTTGTAAGCATCATCGTCGGCGATAAAGCCAACACCATCCCCTTTGCGATAATCGGTAGAGAATGAAAAACCGGTATGCCCCGAAAACATCCGGGCGATGCGGGCGCGAGTGTAAGAATAACCGTACCCGCCCCGTTCGAGGGTAAACTGCGAGCGAGCCTGATCGGTTGGGATCGCCATCGGTTCCAGATAGAGCATACCCAGTCCGCCCCCACCAGCTTCACCCTGTGGTGATCCATAGCCGCCCAAAGGCCCTTCCAAAATCGTTGCCGAGACAACATCGCCGGTAGCAATTTCATCAAAATCGATTCGTCCATCCTGAGGGACGACGATATCGTTGACGATAATTTCGTTGACACCCGATTGGAGGTTGATCCGTCCTCCCGGTAGGCCAAACGGAAGCAGTACCGTTCGCATTGGCGTTTCATGGCGCGTCATAGAAAAATAGGATGCTTCATCCGATAAAAATCCGGCGCCGTTTCTGGGGTACATATCATTCTGGTTAACGTCAAAAATCTTCCGGTCACGACCAAACCGGCTGACCAAGCTGTCGATCATCCTGATCGGAGGAGGGAGCGGGGGGGGGGCAGGCGACGTAACCGCCGTAGCGGTATCAGGAATTAACAGGTCGAGTTGGGTGGAATCGTGTGGCAAACTATCAATTACAATGGCGGATGAATCTGCAACCGGTTGCTGGGGTTCCTGAGCAATCACGGTTCCGCACAATAATAGCATCAGACAGGTAATTATGAATTTATTCCGGATCACACGACACTCCCGCCCCTGTTTACTCTATACATGTGCGCCGGCCCGGTTATTTAGCCTGACTAAAAATGGATAGCAGAAGGGGAAAATTATACCATTGGAAACAATTGTCAGAATTGAAAAGGTCAACCCCAGCGTTAGATATTCCCAGGTCAAACCATAGGCGGCCATCTCGAAGGAGGTCAAAATTATCTGGAAAGCCAGCCCACAGGTCAGGCCAAGATGAAAAAGGGACCAATATCCAAAAGGTGATGGTTGACGCATTAACTTGCGGTTGAAAACGGTCGCACCCAATGCACCAACGGCAGTCATGCCAACTATTTGTCCCAACATCGTCGGAGGTGGGGCCGGTCCGACCGGATTGAGAAAGGTCCACAAAAATTCACCCAGCAGTCCGACGATCAGGCCGGACTTGAGACCAAACAATGCACCGGCTGAGAAGACGGCAATAAAGATCAGGCTAACGTTCGGAATAAAATAGCTGGCCAACGCGGAAACATATGCCAAAGCGACAAACATGGCGGTCACCGCCAACCATCGGCTCTGTCCGATCACCTGAGAACCATAAACTTGCGTACAAAAGTTTCTCCGCCAAAGCTGATAATTGCGATGTAAGGCCCGGAGGCAACCATCTCATCCGATTCGTTCAAGAAATTCCATCCAATCGACACCGATCCGGTCAATTTTTCAGATTCCAGCTCCCTAACTTTTTCCCCGGCAAGATTTAGAATGGTGATTTTCATCGATTGAGCTATTCCATTGGCGGTAGCAATCAACCCTCTGAAGGTTACCGAATCGTGCCGTCCGGCCCAGGCCGGATTAGGGAATGGGTTATCGACAGAATTTTCACCAACTGTTCTGATCGAAAAAACCGCGTTTGATTCATCAAATATAGATGGATTATCAACGTCACTAACTCTGATTAAGCACTGGTTCGAGGGAGTATTAGTGACACTCCAGCTATATAGGGTCAGGTTATTGGCGACGGTGTCGATGTTGGTCCAACTGAAGCCATTGTCGGTCGAAAGGTCGAGAGCAACGGTCGTAACGGAGTCGCCAAAAAACCAAGTGATATTATAATCAACTCCCACAAAAAGTTCTTCGCCACCATTCGGTTGGGAAACGCCTGCGGATAGTTCGGTAATGGTAAAAGAATAGTTTACTTCCTGGGCGTCACCACCAAGGACCGATGGGATAAGGGCGATAGTCTTATACGATGATACATTGGGGATGATGATAGTTGTCGTCGAAGAATCGTAAATCATGGTGTCAACCACTACTATCTGGGTGGCCGGATTTTCAGGCAGGCCGACAACTTGTAGTCCCCAGGGATGATTACGATCAGGATTAAAAGCAATTACAACCCCCTGAGGAACAGAACCAAGATTATCTAAAGCGATATAGTTTGCACCCAGATTATCCGGCATTAAGGTATCATTCACAGTAATCGTCGCCGGATAGCTGGTCGCATTACCAGCAAATGCAATTGGGGCATAACTTGCCGCTTCCGAAAAATATTCACCTGTTCGGGCCCAATCTTGTGTGAACAAATTCCATAGAGTAAACTCGCGATAAACCTTCCCCAAGTTTAGCGAGTCGGCCGAAATTGCACGAATCGCATCATCGGTTGCTAACCACCAATTCCCTCCACCTTGGGTAGCACACCCATCCCAGATATCTTTTATGATTCCGATTCCGAATTTTTCGGTAAGAAATATTGGAAAAGCAACTTTGCCGTACATGTTCAAGCTGGCTTCGTAAACGGTTGGATGTCCGGCTCTCAAAGACCATTGGGGAAAGCTGTAAAAAAATGGCAGGTAGATATAGTAGTCATTCACATCATCATAATGTTCTTCTTCCATGAGCGTGGCGGTCATCTCAGACCAGGTTCTACTCTGCGCACCGTTCCATTGCTCAGTTTCCGTTACATCCATTCCAAATTGAACCGTATGAAAAAATTCATGGGCAATGGTAACCGAAAGGGGAGATAAAAAATCAGTCCCATAAAGAATGAGGTCTTGAAAGTCATTATCCAATATCATATAGGCAGAGCTAACCCAGGGGACACTTGACGTATTTATCTCAATAGGAACTGTACCACCCAAAATTTGTTGTGGTATGATATCGACAAAATAAATATCTATGCGATTATCCGGGCCGCCAGTATCTCCTAATGGTGGGTTGTAACCCAGATCGACCACAGTATGTTGGTAAACATTTTCAAAAATCTGCCCCGCGATATAGATATAATTTGGTGTACCGGGCAGACTGTCCTGTTGCGAAAACTGATATGCCGCATGGCTTCCATTATCGGTATAGTGAAGAACAAAGTGTGGTGTGTTATAGACAAATGACATGGAATCATGGCGGTCGAAAATACCCATCGAAGTGAATCCACTCTTCGGCCTCTTGGACATCAATTCAGACAGGATCGGTGTGGCGCATTTGATAGGAGGGGCATCACCATTTTTCACCTTCTCGGCGTACTCCTGGTTAAAGGCGGTAAACTCGTCAAAAAGAGCCTGCCACTCGGAAACGGACAGTTCTTCGGCGGATGCCACCGAGACCATAATCATTATCGTCATGAACATCATGACCGCTATACAAATTATTTTGCGCACCATAAACTCCAGTTTTTGATTCCTACGTAGCCATTTATTTTATTTTTCTTCTCTTCTTTTTTCCCAAGCGATCTTCATCGTCTGGTAATATTCGAGTGGTACTTTCTGATCACCAACATCACCGTAGCGCCCTTTTCGATTGTGCGAATCGGACCCACCGGTGAAAAACAGACCATTTTGCAACCCGATCTCTCGATATTTTTTCCGAGCCGCTTTTTTGTGCGTTGGATGAAATATCTCAATTCCATCCAGACCGGCCATTTTTAATTCGGCAATCAACTCATCCCGGTTGGTCACAGCCGGATGAGCCAAAACCGCAACACCGCCAGCCTGATGAATCAGATCAATCGCTTCAGACGGTGTCAGCTTGGCCTTAGGAACATAAACCGGCCCGCCAACAAAAAGATACTGCCGAAAAGCATCATTATACGATCCGACGAATTTTTTTTCAAGCATCACTTCGGCCAAATGCGGACGACCGATCGTCGCCTTTCCAGCCTTTTCCAAAACTTCGTCAAAATCTGTTACCATTCCAAGTTCATTTAGTTTGACGACCATCTTTTTACACCGTTCAACACGGATTTGGCGAAATTTCTCAATCATCTCCAAAAGGGGAGCGTCGTCATCTCGGAAAAGATATCCAAGCATGTGGATATCCTCATCCTCCCGAGCGGCCGACAGCTCGATTCCGGTAATGACTTCAAGCCCTTTGTCACCGGCATGGGCGACCGCTGGTCGAAACCCACCGATACTGTCATGGTCGGTGATGGCGATCAGTTTGAGCCCAAGTTTCAGGGCATCATCAACAACCCTTTCGGGGGTCTGACGACCATCGGAAAACGACGTGTGAATATGCAGGTCAATGTAATTAGGCATCAGTTATTTTTTGCTCAACGATTCGCCTCACTTCATCCGCTAAGGCTTCTCCTCGTGCCTTATAACTGTCGATTTCGCCCAAAAGTTTCTCAACAAAATTTCTGTCGGTCAAGCCGGTCAAGTTGATACGGACATTGAGGATCGCCCCCTCCATCGCCGCCTTTGCCATCAATGCCCCAACACCGGCATCGGTGATTGAATTACTGTTCCCTTTTTCGGCAACAACTTTGACCAGAGACAAAACGTCGAGACATTTTTCGGCAACTTTGAGTGGTACCAAAGATGCTCCTTTGTTTGCTTCTTCGATTTCCACGGCTCGTTTTTTGACTTCCTCTTCGCTGTCTTTGGGCAGTTTGAATACCGCCATCACCTTATCAAATGCTTCCATATCTTTGACGATCAGATCGGAGAGCTCTTTGCGCAAAATTTCTGATCGAGTCAGGATCGCATTGATCTCATCATGCACAGTTTTGTATTTCTTTTTTGAGATCGTCAGGCGAGCAACCATCGAAGTCAGAGCGGCTCCCAGCGCACCAGCCGCCGCCGCTACCGAACCGCCACCCGGAGCGGGCGTTGAGGCGGCCACATCGTTGAAAAAATCTTCGCTGGCTTTCTGCTTTTTGCTCTCTTCCTTTTTTAGCTTTTCTTCAAAAATCTGATCCTTCGAAAAATTTTCAAGCCTGAGGTAATATTCAATCCCCTTAACCAAAGCATCGTTGGGAACCAGTCCAACCATTTCAGAGGAGGTCACATTGACGCCGTATCGAGCCGCCTCCGCTTTAACCACTTCAAAAACACGATGCACCGGGGTCTTTTTATAATTGACCAGGTTCATCGAAACCTGAACGCAGTTGCGTTCTTCGATGGAAAAGCCAAGCGCCTTGCAGTAC
>JAUUYJ010000293.1 GCA_030588275.1 Candidatus Zixiibacteriota bacterium
CACCTGAGCGGGTTGGCTTTGTCAGCCGATATGCGGATGGATGGGATGATGACTTTGACGCAAAGCCACGATGGTTCGGTCGAGGTGGAAAAAAGGTTGCGCCGTGAACTACCGCAGTTGAACTCGATCACTCTGCATCTGGAACCGCTCAAATAGCCTGTTTATAGAGCGAAAGCGCAGATTATACAAAATAACCCGATGCAGGTTTCTGCACCGGGTTGAGTAGATCAATATTTAACTCATGATAATACTCGCTGACTCAGATCGAAGTGCGCGACAGCCTAAGAGCGGCAATGCCGCCGATAGCCTAAGAGTGATGATATCTCTTTATTTCCCCCAGCAAGCTGGGGGCCACCCTAACGCTTCGCAGATACTCTAAAGCTGGGGACCACCCGACCTAATTACTTTCTTCACAGACTCAAGTCGAAGCGGGCGACAGCCAGAAAGCGATGATATCGCTTACCCCTTGCCCTCGCAACCAAAGAGACGAATCTTACTGCGCATCTGATTCTTGACCGATTCTTTGGCCGGTGCTAAATATTTACGCGGATCAAAAACGGTTGGGTTCTCAGCGAAAAACTGCCGGATCGCACTCATATAAGCCAGCCTCAGATCAGTATCAATATTGATCTTATTGATTCCCCGTGATACCGCATCTTTGTACGCTTCATCCGGCACACCCATAGCGCCCGGTAGTTCGGCTCCGTGCTTGCGAGCCAACTCTAGTAAGTCCTGCGGGACACCGCTGGCCCCATGCAAAACTAAAGCGATACCGGTCAGCTGTTTGATTTCAGTAATCCGATCCATCGCCAGTTCCGGAGTTTTTTTGAATTTGTAAGCACCATGACTGGTGCCGACCGCCACCGCCAACGCATCACAACCAGATTCCTTGACAAACCGTTTTGCTTCGTCCGGGTCGGTCAAGAAGGCATCCTTCTCATCGACAACGACCTCATCTTCAATTCCACCCAAGCGTCCCAACTCAGCCTCGACGCAGATCGACTTGGAGGCGGCCAGGTCAGACACCTCTTTGGTTATCCTGATGTTTCCGTCAAGATCCTCGTGCGATGCATCGATCATCACCGATGTAAATCCGGCATCAATACACATTTTGGCATCGGCTGGAGTGGCACCATGATCGAGGTGCATGGCAACCGGCACCGAGCAATCGCCACAACCGGCCTTGACCATCGCCATCAAATAATTCATCCCGGCATATTTGATCGCCGAGGTTGAGGCGGCCAGAATGATCGGAGCTTTCATCTCTTCGGCTACTTCCAGAGCCGCCTGGATGAATTCCATATTGTTGATATTGAACTGCGGGATGGCATAATTTTCCTTGACCGCTTTGGCATACATATCTTTTAGTGACGCGAGTGGCATGGTTGCCTCCTCAGGTTAGTTATATTTTTTTATTCGATCTCATTATCGTCGAAATCTCTCTTTGACCTCAATAAATAAGGCTCCCAATCCAAAATCAACTCAAATTGTCATCGGCAGTCTCAATAATTCATGTCAGAGCTGTTTTTATCAGGTTTTGACCCCATTTTTTTGAGCCCGTTTTTCAAATTATCAAGTATAATAAAGGACGGTTATGATAAGAAGAATCTCAAAATATATGGTCGGATTGATCCTGCTCCTTTTAATCACAACGATCGGCTCGGCCCAGCAATCTGGACCAATCCGAACCGGGCAGATCCCGTCAACGATGCCAATCATGCAACCGACCGCACCGACCTCACTGACTGCACCGCCCAAAAATCCAACAGCCCTTTCGATTGCTCGCCTGCATTACGGAGGGGGTGGAGACTGGTATCTGGGGAATTCGGCTGTTCCAAATCTGTTGGCATTTATTAAAAGCGAAACCGGATGGCCGATTGACTCAGAAGAGAAGCAAGTCAAGATCGAGGATCAGGCTCTATTTTCACACCCCTTTCTATACGCCACCGGACATGGTCATATCCGCTTCACCGAAGAGGAGGCGGAGCGACTCCGAACCTACCTGACGTCGGGTGGATTTTTGTTTATCAACGACTCATACGGTATGGACAAATCGGTCCGTTCGGCAGTTCTGGCTCTGTTCCCGGAACGACCTTTAGAGGAGATTCCTTACGATCACCCGATCTACCACTCTTTTTACGATTTTCCCAACGGCCCCCCCAAGATTCACGAACATGATAATCAACCTGCTACCGGTTGGGGAATCAATATCGATGGTCGGCTGGTGCTTTACTACCTGCATGAATCTGATATCGGTGATGGCTGGGAAGATGCTCATATTCATAACGATCCGCAGGAAAAAAGGATCGAAGCCCTCAAAATGGGGCTTAATATCGTAACATATTCGATGGTGCACTAAATATTACCCGCCGTTTGCCGTCAGTTATATATATAACCGCTTGAGATCGAGGCAACCATGAACGATTCAGCCACGAGTAGCCTGCACAAGATTGAGAAGAGATTAAAGAATGTTGTCAACTTAAGACGATTGATCGCCGGAATAGCCGGTCTATTGGCCGTTCTGTCTCTCTCTCTCGGATTAATTCTGTTTTTGGCCTCCTTGTCGGCTCTGTTCATTCTCCCGGTCTATGTAAAAATCCCCCTTATGGTAGCAGGCCTGTCGTTGATATTATGGTCTGTTTATCGTTATATCCTGTCAGCGATCAAACTGGAGGGCGGTCTTCATGAGGCGGCTCTTAGGGTTGAAAAAAAATATCCACAACTGAAAAACAGGCTGATCGCCGCCCTTCAATTTCAAAAACTAAATCTGGATAACTCCAGCTTCTCCTCCGCTCTGATCGAAATGACCGCCCAGCAGGCGACTGAGATCAGCGCCGGGTTGAATTTTAAAGAAACCATTTCCGGCTACCCGATTTATCGCAAAATCCGTTATGCCGCCGCGACAGCTCTGTTGGTTGTTGTCGTCGGATATTTGGTCCCCGGTCTTTTTTCCGGAGCGTTGGAGGTGTACTCCAACCCGACGACGACGATTGCGCCACCTCCTCAATTTTCAATTCATCCCAGCCCAACATCGGGTGACCGGGTAAAATATTCCGATATAAAAATTGGTGGTGTTCTGCTTGGTCTTGGCTTCCCGGATGAAACCGAACTGTTTTATCGATTTGCCGATGGCCGCTGGCAATCAGAAAAATTAGAGATCAACCGTTCGGCTCGGTTTGCCGTTATCGACGACGATGGTCAGAGCTTTGACTCCCTTCCGTTTGCCATAACGCTCAAACAGGTGCGCCGCTCTTTTGATTATTATATTGTCGCTGGAGAAATCAAATCAGAACGGGTCTCAATCAATATTGTTGAACGTCC
>JAUUYJ010000056.1 GCA_030588275.1 Candidatus Zixiibacteriota bacterium
CCGACTGTCTATAGATTGAAATTCAATATACGTCTCCCCCCGTAACAATCAACTCCAAAAACAAGATAAATAGATATTCTTTACTTCTTCTTAGACTTCTTTTTAAGTTTCTCTTTTAACTTAAGTATCTCATCGCGGAGTTGGCCGGCGGATTCAAATTCCAAACCCTCCGCCGCCTTACGCATCGCTTTGGTCAAAAAGTTAATCTGATCCTCATTACTCATATCATCAAAAAAGCTCGGCTTTTCGACTTCAGACTCGACCTCGGTTTTGGTGTCGGCAAACAGCGTCGAACGCATAATCTCATCCCGTGTCTTGATGATCGTGGCCGGTTCGATCCCATGCTCTTTATTATATGCCATCTGTTTGGTGCGGCGCCGAGCGGTCTCATCCATCGCCTTCTGCATCGAGTTGGTGATTTTGTCGGCATAAAAGATTACCGTTCCGGCGGCGTTACGGGCGGCCCGTCCTGATGTTTGGATCAGCGACCGGGCGGAACGAAGGAACCCTTCTTTGTCAGCATCAAGGATCGCAACGAGGGAAACTTCCGGCAGATCAAGCCCTTCACGCAAAAGGTTGATCCCGACCAAGACATCAAACTCCCCTAAACGCAAATCTCGAATCAGTTCGGTCCTGGCGATGGAGTCGATTTCGCTGTGGAGGTACTGCGCCCTGATCCCCATCCGGACCAGATAGTCGGAAAGGTCTTCAGACATCCGCTTAGTCAGCGTCGTAACCAGAATCCGTTCTTTGCGAGCAGTTCGTTCACGAATTTCGGCGACAAGGTCGTCCACCTGATTGGTGACCGGGCGGATTTCGATCTCCGGGTCGATCAGGCCGGTCGGGCGGATGATCTGCTCGACGACAACCCCTTCCGATTTTTCAATTTCATAATCGGCTGGCGTGGCCGAAACAAAAACCACCTTTTTGATAATGTTGTCGAACTCTTCGTAAAACAGCGGGCGATTATCCAAAGCGGACGGCAGACGAAAACCATGTTCAACTAAGGTCTCCTTGCGAGAACGATCCCCGGCATGCATCCCGCGTACTTGCGGAACCGATTGATGCGATTCGTCGATAAAAACCAAAAAGTCGTCCGGGAAGAAATCAAGCAATGTATGCGGCCTGGTTCCTGCCGCCCGTCCGGTCAGATGGCGTGAGTAGTTTTCGATGCCGGAGCAGTACCCAATCTCACGCATCATTTCCAGATCGTAGCGGGTGCGTGATTCCAGCCTCTGCGCTTCGAGCAGTTTTCCCGATGAGCGAAACGATTCCAACTGTTCTCCCAACTCCAGCTCAATTCTTGTAATCGCCTTTTCCAATTGTGGGTTGGTCGTGACAAAATGCTTGGCCGGATAGATCGCCGCCCTCGTTCCTTCATCCAAAATTTCACCGGTCAGCGGATGGAAGGTACTGATCTTTTCGATCTCGTCTCCGAACATTTCGATCCTTATAGCATCTTCACGATAAGCCGGAATCAGTTCGATGGTGTCTCCCCTGACGCGAAAATTTCCGCGCGAAAAATCGACCTCGTTGCGATTGTAATGAATATTTATCAAGGCGCGGATCAGTTCGTCCCGGTCTAACTCCTGCCCAACTTTGAGCACAAGCATCAGCTTTTTGTAATCTTCCGGCGAACCGAGTCCATAGATGCAGGAGACCGAAGAAACGATAACGACATCGTTTCTTTCGATCAGAGCGGAGGTGGCCCGAAGGCGCAAGCGGTCGATGTCGTCATTGATCGAGGTATCTTTTTCGATATAGGTATCGGAACCGGGGATGTACGCCTCCGGCTGATAATAATCGTAGTAGCTGATAAAAAACTCGACTGAGTTGTTGGGAAAAAACGCTTTCATCTCACCGAATAACTGCGCCGCTAAAGTTTTGTTGTGGGAAAGTATAATCGTCGGTTTGTTGTAACGGGCGATGACGTTCGCCATCGTAAACGTTTTTCCCGATCCGGTGACACCCAGCAGAGTTTGGTATTTTTGGTTTTGATTCAACCCTTCGAGAATCCGCTTGATCGCTTCCGGTTGATCGCCGCGCGGCTCGAAGCTTGATTTCAGATCAAAATGTTCCATAAGTAAGTCTCAGCCTATCTTAACTCAATTATTTTGTGCCTTGTTCTCAGTTTATCTTTTCGGCGACAAAGATCATCTCCGGCGACCCATCGGTCAACGGCGATCTGTCCATATTTCCAAACAGGTCAACAATCCTGAAACCACATCGGGCCAGCAGATGTTCGACCTCGTACCTGAAATAATATCTAAACGGAAAGGCCTGTACGACCCGTTCGGTCTGGCCATCGGTACCGGTCAGATAATAAATGATTTCGATGTCGTTATACTGCTGGGCCGGATGTTTGGCCACAAACTTGTGCGTTCGCCTGAGTTTTCTGCCATCGGCCAGGTCAGTTTCAGGCATGTTTTCAAGCTCTTTGCCCAACTCCATATTGGCAATAATTTTCATATCAACCTGAAAGAGGTCAATTATCAATTGGCCGGTATCTGTCAGATGATCATGAATCGAGCACAGACAGGCGATCTGGTCGTCGGTCGATAAAATATGTTGGAACGGGCGAAAAGGAATAATTATCAGATCAAAAAGCCGGTCGATTTTAAACCGGGTCATATCGGACTGCACCAGCCTTACCCGCTCGGCCACTTCCGGCGGTTGATTAGAAACCTTGGCTCGACATTGATTCAACATATTTTCAGATAGATCAAGCCCAGTGATCGCTTGCCCCGATTGGGCGATTGGGATTAGGATGCGGCCGGTTCCACAGCCCAGCTCAAGGATTTCCCCACTAATTTTTTTGCAATAATCGGTGTAGAATTCGATGTCGGCCCGCTTGTGATAATCAATCACCAGATCGTAAAGCTCGGCCAATAGCGGTAAATCCTGATAGCCGGTTACGTTACCCATTCAAAACTCTCCCTTCAAATATGGCCTCGCCTCGTTTGACGGATTCAGGGGCCGCCTTGTCTCGATTAACCGAATAAACGGAAAAGGGTTACCAAATTCAATCACAAACTGATCCAGACCGTACGGCCGTAACAAAGCGCTGATATCTTTTCTGTACCAATGTTGATTTTTTTGAATCCTAAACCAAAAAGATCAGTATAAGATAACGAAATGAGAGAATGGAATGGAGAACAATTTACCCAGTTTTTGCTTGACTTGTCGCCTAATAATTATAGCTTTATAAGCCTATCGTCTGAATAAATAATCAGGAGGAATTGTGCCTATGTATGCAGTTGTAGAAGCGTCAGGAGCCCAGTTGACGGTCGAAGAAGGGACCCTGGTAAGAGTCCCCAAATTGGACGGTTCGATTGGTGACAAAGTCACACTCGATAAAGTTTTATTGATCTCGGATGGTCCGACCATCGGCTCACCGTATATCGCCAACGCCAGCGTCGAAGCAGAATTGACCGACCAGGGATTAGACGAAAAGGTAACCATTTATAAGTACAAAAGGCGTACCAAATATCGCCGTACGAGGGGTCACAGACAGCACTTTACCGAGTTGAAAATAACCAAGATCAACACTCCATAGTTTAGACGTCTCTTGATGGATCAATTGGCCGGCATGGACAGGCAAAACAGGCGGTTACCGCTCATTCTCATATGGATGGCGGTTCTATTAATTTGGGGACAGGTAGCATCATCCCAACAGCTTCGCATCGCCGAAATCAAGGTCAAAGGAACCGTCCACTCTTCAGAAAAAATGATTCGTAACAGCGCCGCCCTGCGGATCGGTAGCGATCTCAGCGGGTCCGATCTTCAGGAAGCGATCAAGCGGCTGTTTGCCAAGGGGATTTTCAAAGATATCGCCGTCGATGTTGAGCAGATGTCGGGTGGTGTGATCGTTACATTTATTATCTCCGAATATCCCAAACTAAAATCGATTACCTTTTCCGGGAATGATAAAATTTCTGAAAAAGATTTAAAGAAAACAATTCACCTCGCCCCGGGCGGATTCATCTCCGATCATTTGGTAGGCCAAGCAGGATCAAAAATAGAGGCATCCTATGTCGAAAAGGGGTATTTTCTGGCAGAGGCCAATCCACAACTTGTTTATTCCCCCGACTCGGCTCAGGCAGATCTGGTTTTCAATATTGAAGAGCATAACAAGGTAAAGGTTGAGCGGGTCGTCCTTTCCGGTACCGTAGGCCTTGATAGTGGGCAGGTGGTCAAAAAGATATCCAACCGCAAGCGTGGGTTTTTGCGATCATCAGATTACAAAAAAGAAAAGTTTCCCGAAGACAAAGATAAGATCATCGAATTTTGTCGCAAGCAAGGTTATATTGATGCTCATATTGTCTCCGATTCGTTTGTCATTGATACGGCTCGCAATAAAATGACAATTTACATCGACCTTTATGAAGGACCTCTGTATTATTTTGGGGAGACTTCATTTAGCGGAAATGACCTTTATTCTGACGAAATTCTGTCCAAGGCTCTGAAATTCGCACCGGGTGAGATATTTAATCAGGAAAAATACGACGAGTCATTGGGTGAGGTTTACACCGCCTATCAGGAAGAGGGATATCTCCACATCCGGGTGATGGACAATCGAATGACGCGTGATTCGACAATTGATATTCGGTATGAAATTATCGAAGGGCTTCCCTCCGAAATCAGATTGGTCGAGATTACCGGGAATACCAAGACCAAAGAAAAAGTGATTCGTCGGGAATTATGGGTTCGTCCTGGACAAACCTTCCGTCGCTCAACATTGATGCGGTCACTCCGAGAAGTGATGCAATTAAATTATTTTGCCGACGTCGTGCCGGATATTCGGGATCTGCCATCTGGTGATATTGATTTGGTTATCAAGATAGAAGAGAAACCGACCGGTCAGGTTTCGGCTGGGGCCGGTTATTCGGGACAGGACAAGCTGGTAGGTACTTTCGGTTTGGGAATTCCAAACTTCCGGGGAAACGGTCAAAACGCCAATATCAATGTCGATTTTGGATCTCGGCGCAATTCGGTATCGCTTGGGTTTACCGAACCCTGGTTCATGGGAACGCCAACCTCGCTCGGCGGCGACCTGTATAGCTTGAATCGCCTCTGGTATAGCGACTTTACCGAAGGTCGTCGAGGTGGCGCGATTCGCTTGGGGCGTCGTTTGCGGTGGCCCGATAGATATTTTAAGGTTTTTTGGCGCTATCGTCTGGAAGATGTCCGGTATCATGATTTTTCTGATACCTATATGGCGGTCAACGGCGATTCGCTGACCTATTCGGATGGAAGTCGGGTCTATGTTCCTGATGAAAATTCTTTGGTCAATTTTGACGAACAATGGTTGACCACCTCGGCGGTATCGTTGACGATTGAACGTGACAGCCGCGACTTACCGACCTTTGCCACCAAAGGGTCACGAATTTCGTACACTGGTGAATTGGCCGGCGGTATTTTGGGGGGACGCTGGGACTATTACAAGCATACCTTTACAGTTCATAAATTTATTCCTCTGAAGTGGAATTTTGTCCTGGTAGGGAAATCCAAATTTGCGTACATCAGTGCCAATGATAATGATAAAATTCCGTATTCGGAACGCTTCTCCCCCGGTGGGACCGACCCGGACGGTATGGTACGTGGTTATGCCGATGCTTCCCTCTCCCCTCGAACATCATCGGGAGGCCTCCTACGAGGTATATCAGAGGTAGTTTATAATTTTGAATTGCAATTCCCGCTGATGAAGCAACAGATGTATGTTATCGGTTTTGCCGACGCTGGAGCATCCTGGCTCGGGAAAAAAGATGTCCGTCCTTTCTCACACCTGTACAAGGGAGCCGGTTTTGGGTTCCGATTGGTCGTTGCCGGAGTCGGAGTTATCGGTTTTGACTTTGGCTATGCCTACGACAAATCATACAACGAGCCAGGTGGTTGGCGGACTCATTTCCAGATTGGCCAGGGATTCTAATTTTTTTTGAAATTCAATCGTTCATTAATAAAGGAGAAAAATATGTCGCGTATAGCCGGTATTATGGTTATGGCTTTGGTTATGGTTGCCTTGTTATGTGGAGTAGCCACCGCCCAAAAGAGTGCCTTTATCGATTCAGATAAAATCCAGCAAAACTATCAGTCATGGGTCAAAGCTCAAGAACAGTTCAACACCGAACTTCAGGCATGGGAAGAGGAAGCGGGCCAAATGGAGCAGGAGTTGCGCGAGATGCTCGACGAGTACGAACGGCAAAAACTGATTCTGTCGGCGGACAAAAAAGCAGAACGGGAAGCGGCCATCAGTGCCAAAGATCAGGCGCTGGCTTCCTTTACTCGGGACATTTCGGCACCCGGCGGTCGGGCCGAGCGGCGTCAGATGGAACTGGTCAAACCGCTTTATGAGAAAATTACCGCGGCAATTGAAAAGGTCGCTATTGATGAAGGGTACAATTTTGTCTTTAACTCAAATGGATTGGCCTATGCCAAGAAAAATCTTGAGATAACCGACAAAGTCCTTGAAGTGCTTGATAACGAAGAGTAGTTTTGAATCTGACGGTAAAAGATATTGCCGCCAAACTCGGCGTTGAATTTGAAGGAGACGGCGATGCCTTGATTACATCAGCCGCTCCGATTGATTCGGCTGGGGATGGGCAGATATCATTTTTATCCAACCCGACCTACAAAAAATTTCTTGAGACGACCAAGGCAACAGCCTTAGTCGTCTCCCCCAAAACTCCGATCGGAAATTGGTCGGCCATCATCTCAGACAACCCCTACCTCATCTTTTCCAAAATCGTCGATCTATTATACCCACCTACCTACGCTGACAACTGGACGATTCATCCGACCGCCGTAATTTCAAACTCTGCTTCAATTGCCGACAGGGTTGAAATCGGACCGCAGGTTGTTATCGAAGATGAGGCGCAGATCGGAAGCGGCACAGTTATCAAGGCTGGTTGTTTTATTGGGAAGGGTTCGTCGATCGGAAAACATTGTCGGATCGCCCCCAACGTGTCGATTATGCATCATTGCCAATTGGGAAATGATATCATCATTCATGCCGGAGTTGTTATCGGTTCCGATGGATTTGGATTTGCACCGACAGCTCCGGGGGAACAGTTTGAGAAAATTCGTCAGGTTGGCGGAGTTGAAATCGGAGACGACGTCGAAATTGGGGCCAACGTTACCATCGACCGGGGTGCCATCGGACCGACCGTTATCGGAAGCGGTGTCAAGATTGATAATCTGGTGCAAATCGCGCATAACGTGCGGATTGGTGATAATTCAATTATCGTTGCTCAGGTCGGCATCGCCGGATCATCTATTATCGGTCGAGGTGTTATGCTGGGTGGTCAGGTGGCTGTGGCTGGCCATATTAAAATTGGTGATCTGGCTCAGCTTGCCGCCAAGTCGGGAGCCTCCAAAACGCTGGAGGGGGGAAAGGTGTATTACGGCATCCCGGCTAAACCGATTATGGAGAGCAGAAGAATTGAGGCGGCTTTACGCAACCTCCCACAGCTTATGAAACGAGTCAAAGAGTTGGAACAGAAGAAGTAATCTAACTATTTCCTTTGCCGATCCACCATCTGCCTGATATTTCTGACATGATTAATCTCTTTGGGTAGTTGATAAGAACCTAATCCCTTACCCCGCCAAATCAATTCCGGAGATGCGGTCATACTTTCCTGAGAAGTCGTTTCAACCCGGAATAACAAGCCCTGAGGTATCAGATACTGGTTTCCCTCCGGCGTATATCTGAGGCGGTAATCAATAAAACAGGGTCGGTTTTTTATGATGATGCGATTGATGATTGCCTGGTAATATTTTTCAAGGCGAGCCGGGTTGAACTCTCCCCCACTTTCAAAAACTGCCAACTCTTTCAAAAAAGGCGGAACCAGATCAGCAATGGTGGAAAATAGTTCGGGATAGACCGTTTTCAGATTTTTGTAATACCAGCTTCTTCTGAGAAGCTCTTTATCGATTAATTTTAAATCCGGCCTGAGCTGTTCTGCCTGTTGCAGATAAAGAAGTTGCCCATACTGGTCCCAGATTTCTGATAAAATTGTCCCGTTATAATCGGCTGATCGGGCCAGGTTCAGGGCAAAATCCTCAGCCAGATACTGGTCTGCTTTGTAATTCTCTGGCGTCGTTTGATAGATTTGCCAGCCGACTATGATTGTTACGATTACCGATCCGGTCAGAATTAGTAATTTTGAGGATTCAAAGTAATAAACACCTGCTACGATCAGCACGAGAATCAACGAAACTGACATCAGGTAATAAGCCGAGATATCGGGGATACTGTAATTTATTCCAAATCCAATATTGACCAGCAAAGCGAGCAGGACAAAATAGAACAGACCCGGCAAGCGGCTCTCCAGCTTCTGAAATCCAAGCGGAATCAAAAGCAGTAGTGGCCAGGGGTACTGCTCTTTTATTATACCAAGAAAAGATTTGAAATTGGTCCAGACCTCGACGGCATTTGAGCTAAAAATCCAAACGTGAAATTGCCAACCGGAAACATGACGATAAAAATTGCCCCATGATGTGACATCTCCCCAATCGGCAACCGGAGGAGGGATCATTGCCGAACGTATCGGCAAACTGAGGTAAGCAGTCAACGGTATCAGAATAAATATCGGGGCGGTTAGCAGGAGGCGATAGAGATGATACCGACGCATCAACAAAATTGTCAGGATTACCAGTCCGGGTAAAAGCTGAATGCTGTTAAGGTGATTACAAAGTGACAACCCGGTCATAAACCAGGTCAAATACAAATATTTTTCAGCCTTTCGTGGATCAGTACATACCAATGATTTTAACGCAGAATAAATGGTCAGAAGGTTAAGTAAAAGACCCAAACCATACACTTCGTTGACCAACCCCTGATTGGCAATAACCGGCGCCAAGGCCAAAATCATTGAGGCCAACAGGGGAATGATGTTTAGACGATCACGATCCGGCGCTATGACCGATTTGATATTTGTCAGGATTAAATAGAAGATATAAATCGCCCCGGCGGTCGAGATGGCGGCAAATAAATTAACCGCCTCAATCGGTCGCTCTCCAAACAACGTAAATATCCGAGCTATCAGGCTGTAGAGAGGATAACCGGTCGGGTGAGCGATGCCAAGGAGGTAGGAACTAAGGGCCAGTTCACCGGAATCTATGAACCATAACCCAGGGTAACCGTTTAGATAATAATAAACCGCCGGAACAATAAATGCAATCAGTCCGGCGGCTTTTGATTTAATCGACATTACTTAAGAACTAAAACGGCAGATCATCATCCTGCTGATCGAGGTTTCCCGGAGGTGGAGGGGGCGCATCGGAACCACCACCTGCCTGAGAAGAACCACCGCCGCCACCGCCGCCGCCACGACCACCCAGAAACTGCATCCGGTCGCCAATGATTTCGGTGATGTATCTTTTGATGCCTTCTTTATCTTCGTAATTTCTGGTCTGAATCCGACCTTCGATATAGACCGACGATCCTTTGTGCAGATACTCTTTGGCCACTTCCGCCTGACGCTTCCACAGAACGATCTTATGCCATTCTGTTTTTTCCTGCATCTGGCCGTCCTTATCTTTCCACTTTTCGGTCGTGGCGATGTTGAAATTACAAACCGCCGTCCCTGAAGTGGTATAGCGCAACTCCGGGTCGGAGCCCAGATTTCCAATCAGGATAGCTTTGTTCACTGCCGCCATAATATTCCTCCGTAATTTTAGGCTCCAATATAAGAGTTGGTCACAATATTGTCAACGGCTCTTCTCCCAAGTGATCGATAAATTATTTGATTGGCCCCTTTAATCTATTTATATTGTCCATCGTATGGATACGAAAATGCGATCAGACGACGACCTCAAGATAATTGCCGATCAACTCAAACGGTTTATCTCAGAGTTCACTCAGAGTTGTGGCATTGGTCAGCTCGTTCTGGGGCTCTCCGGCGGGGTTGATTCGGCCCTTTCGGCGGTTCTTGGAGCGCGTGCTATTGGGGCTGAAAATATTCTGGGAGTTATCATGCCTTATCAATCCTCCTCACCTGAGTCGGAGGCGGATGCGATAGATCTGGCCCAAAAATTTGGCATCAAGACCGAAAAAATAGAGATCACACCGATGATCGAAAGATATTTTGGTGACGACTCCGCTACCGCATTAAGGCGTGGAAACAAGATGGCTCGGGAGCGAATGTCAATTCTATTTGATATCTCGGCCCGTGATAATCGTCTTGTTCTTGGGACATCAAACAAGACTGAGATCTGCCTCGGGTATGCGACCTGGTATGGGGACGGTGCCTGCTCCCTTAATCCATTGGGAGGGCTTTATAAACGAGAGGTGTGGGGGTTGGCTCGCATTCTTGGCATTCCTGATCAGATTGTTGACAAACAGCCGACAGCGGACCTCTGGCCGGGTCAGACGGATGAACAGGAACTGGGACTGACTTACGAAACGGCCGACATACTGCTAAATCTTATTATTGAAGATCAGGTCCGCTCGCTGGGCCAGCTTCAGGCGACCGGGGCAAGTAAAGAGATTATTTTAAACATTGTAAAACGAATCAACCGCTTCTGGTTTAAACGGACCGTCCCGACGATTGATCTATTGGGACGAAACCCAATTCCTGCCAAAATAGAATTGAGCGCCTAATCCAATGATCGAAAGTGGCATTTTATATCTGGTTCCAACTCCGATTGGAAACTTAGGTGATCTCACCAACCGGGCGGTTGAGACATTAAAAAAAGTTGATCTGATTGCCTGCGAAGATACCCGTCATAGTGGAAAACTTCTGGCTCACTTTGGTATCTCTAATCGGAAAATCAGCTACTATGAGCATAACGAAACCCGTCGTGCGGGCCAGATAATTGACCTTCTGACCGAAGGGAAATCGGTGGCGGTGATCTCCGATGGTGGCTCACCGGGACTTTCTGATCCAGCTTTTCGGGTTGTTCGGGCCACCATAGAAGCAGAGATTCGAGTCGAAGCGTTACCCGGTGCGACAGCTCTGATTCCGGCTCTGACAGCATCCGGATTACCGACCGACCATTTCTTTTTTGAGGGGATTTTGCCGGTCAAATCGGGCAAACGAAGAACCCGACTGGAAAAACTGA
>JAUUYJ010000336.1 GCA_030588275.1 Candidatus Zixiibacteriota bacterium
CTGGAGCTGGTTGATTTTTACATCTCTTCTATTACTCCACCGGAAAATGTTTCGGAGATGATCGATCAGCGCTCCGGAATGGAGGCGGTCGGGGATATGGACAAATTCCTGAAATTTCAAATGTCCAAAGGTCTTGGTGCTTCCGGGTCATCTGCCGGAGCTGGTGCCGGTATGGGGATGGCGGCCGGGGTTGGTTTGATGGTGCCGGGAATGCTCAACAATGTATTTTCGCCCGATCAGACTGAACTGCGCCGGGAGTCGGTTAAGACGGTAACCTGTCAGGCGTGCCATACCGATACGCCTGAACAATCTCGTTTCTGTTATCGTTGTGGTCAACCGATGGTGCGCCAAAACAGCTGCCCCGCCTGTTCGAACGACCTGCCGACCGAGGCATCCTTTTGTTTGAATTGCGGTCATCAGCTCGATGCCAAAGTGAACTGTCCGCATTGCCAATCCGAACTGGTTCCGGGTTCAAAATTCTGTGGCGAATGTGGTAAGAAGGCATCGGAAGATGAAGCCTCAGATTAAACGGGCCGGTTATTTTATTGGTGTCACCTGCCCCGGTTGTGGAGGCGGGTTGGAGTTGCAATCTGATTTCCGCACGATTGAGTGCGAGCATTGTAGCTCCGTCTTGCGCATCAGTGCGCCAACCGATCAACCGTTGGCTTATTATATAAAGCCATCTCATGACAAACGAGCCGTTCGGTTTCAAGTCGATAGATATCTAAAAAAGAACCATCGTAAGCTAACCGGATCTCAATACAAGTTAGAGCGTCTATTTTTTCCGTACTGGAAGATGGACGGGATCACTTTAAAAATTCGGACCGAACGGGGGAAACTGCATCAGGCGTCTGATCAAAATATTTTGACGGCGCAGATCGATTATGCTGGACTGTTTCAGTTCGGGCGAGCACTGGGGAAAACCTTAACCTCCACTCCAGCGGTGACCGAAGATAAAATCAACGTCAAGTTGGGTCGGCATTCATCAACCATTTCAGCCGGTACAATCCTGCCCGGTTTGCCGCACAGTTTGGGGATGCGGGCGGAATATATCAAGCTCTATCCGCTGGCGGATGAAGAGATCAATAAGAAATTTACTTATCTCCCGATTTCGCTTGATTGGGCCGAGGTAAGCGAGATTTTAAATAAGTCAATCGGAATGAGGGCGGCTCTCTTTGATGCCAACGGGCCGGGAGGTCGCGATCGCGTATTTGGGCTGAAAGGATCGATAATATATTTCCCTTATTTTATTCTTCAGATGGCCGATCGTGACGAGCAAAGTCGCTTTGTGATTGATGCTCTGTCGGGCCGGATCGTGCATGTTGGTTCTCCGACTGAATCCGACCAGTCGGCTGATAACCGGCTTGGATCAGAGGAATCAGTAACCGGGCTGGCTGGGATGAGCGGTTTTGGAAAACTCGACATTTCTCTGCATCGTTGTTCTAACTGCGGCGAAAATCTTCCAGCTCTCGCTTCCTTTATTAATATTTGTCACAACTGTCAGCGGGTGAATCTGGTTGGCGCCTCAGACCTTTTTTCTGGAGAGGTCAAAGTTGCAGGTGATGGTAACCAGGACGACCCGCTTTTCCCCTTTTGGACAATAGCCGACCGAACAACCAATGAGACGATACTGATTCCGGCCTTTGAAATTTCAAATTTTGAAGTTATGCGTCGGTTGGCCAGAAAGGTATCGGCCGTCGTACCAGAAATTTCCTGCGTTAATCTGACAAACAATAATGACCAGCTACAAGCGGTCACTGTTGATCCGGAGAAAGCGGTGCAATTGGCGGAGATCATGCGGTACTGTCAAAAGGCTGTATCCGATAAACCAGACCTTGCATCACCGGGTAAATTGATTCCGGAGATGATGAGTTTGATATATCTACCGTTTCATCTTCGTAATTATTTTTATGTCGATTCAATCAATGGTTCAATTACTTTTGAAAAATCTGCTGTACCGACCAGTCCTCGTAGTTGACATCCTCTATAAAACTGGCTACTTTCGGTAAGTAAAGAGAGCGGCTTTTGCTAATTGCCGCAATTTCAACCCAGCCAAGAGCCGGATGCATCGGCGAGGATTAAATTATGACTCCCAAGCCAGCCAAAAAAAAGAGATTGAAAAGATTGATTGAAGCAGAAGATATCTGCCGTCTCGAATTGATAAATGAGGTGGCTCTCTCACCCGATCAAAGTAAAATCGCCTACACTCTCGAACTGGTCTCAGATGACAAACAAAAATATTATTCACATCTGTTTGTTTTTGATCTGAAGAACAAGAGTCGCACTCAGTTTACTTTTGGGGAAATCAATGATCGCGGTCTGGTCTGGTCGCCTGATGGGGAGAAGATCGCCTTTGTATCGTCCCGCAATAAAAAAACAGGGATTTATATTATGCCTGCCTCGGGTGGTTCTGAAAAACTTTTGGTCAGCAAAGATGGTTCTTTTTCTGGATTAAAATGGA
>JAUUYJ010000141.1 GCA_030588275.1 Candidatus Zixiibacteriota bacterium
AGGACTGGATGTATCGATTGATTGCGTCTATATTCGTTGATCGCCCAGTAGATAACCTCATCAGATAGCGCAAATTTACTATTCTCCTCAAATAGTTTTGCACACTTTCTTAGAAGCAGAGATAGTTCCTGCTTATTTTGTGGGAAATTATTCATAATTTCAGTCTACTACTTTTATAATAAGAATGAAAGGATAAATGTATCAATACTCCCTTGCCCCCCCCTCAAATCTTATCCCAATTCCAAACGGCGTACTTGGTGTCCTGATCGAGGTTGTGCCCCGACTCTTTCAACGTTAGCAAAATATTTCCCCGATGATGCGCCTCATGAGCGATAAAGTACGCCAGATATGCAATCACCCCTTTCTTGAAGCAGGCTCTTTTGACATCTCCGGTAACTGCGTCAGTCCAGTAAGTCTCAAACCGTTTAGCCGATTGATTGAGATGTTTTTTGAGCGTTCTCTTATCCGGTTCATCAGTGGTCTCAAATTTGTGCAGACCTTTGGCCAAATCTTTCGCCCGCCGTTCAAGTTGCCAAACCCGGTTGTTATGCAGGTGGGCAAATTGGCGCGTGACAGACCGCCCACCCCGCTTGGACAGAGAACTTTTCATACCAGCAGTATCAATCTTGCCGATCAGAAAAAGATTGATCCGATTATTCGTCTGCCACGTTTCGATCAGCTGTGTGATCAAAATTTTATCATCCATAATCCTCGCCTCAATCGTACCCAAATATTTTGGTGTTAATCTGTTTCTTCGGTGCAAACCACTCGTACAACGCCGGAATCAGAACCAGCGTCAAAAATGTTGATGACAACAGACCAAAGACAACGACAACCGCCAACGGACGCTGAACCTCAGAACCCATCCCATGCGATAATAAGAGAGGCACCAAACCCAGAATGGTTGTCAAGGCGGTCATCAAAACCGGCCTGAGGCGATGGACCGATGCCTGCATAACAGCATCGTTGATCGCCAACCCATCTTTGCGCAGTTGGTTAATATGTGTTACCAATACCAAACCGTTCTGAACGGCGATTCCAAACAGCGCAATAAACCCGACCGAAGCTGGCACCGAAAGGTACTCACCGGTTAGGTACAGTCCCAACACTCCGCCAATCAAGGCCAACGGGACATTGATAAATATCAGCGAGGCACTCTTTAGCGTCCCCAGCGAAATGTACAGCAGTAAAAAAATCAAAGCGAATGCTACTGGAACGATAACGCCCAATCGCTTCATCGCCCTTTGCTGGCTCTCAAACTGTCCACCATACTCCAGGTAATATCCGGGTGGCAGATCGATATTCTCCTTAACCAGCTTTTGGATATCTCCCACGACCGAACCGATATCGCGACCTCGCACGTTGGCCGAAATAACCCAGCGCCTCTGATTATTTTCTCGGTTGATCTGAATCGGACCGATCAAAGTCTTAACCTCAGCCACCTGAGAAAGAGGAATCAGAATCCCCTCGGAGTTATGGAGCAGAAGATTTTTGATCGCCTCAGGGTCGCTTCGATGATGCTCATCAAAACGGACATGAATACCAAATTTGCGAGTGTTCAAATATACCTGACCGATAACCTCACCACCGACCGCCAACTCGACAACCTCCAAAATGTCGGTGATGTCAACTCCGTACCGAGCACAAGCATCACGATTGGCGATAATCTGTACCTGAGGTTGTCCAAAACTTTGCTCGACCGACAGATCAACCAATCCCTCAACTGTCTCAATCGTTTCCTGAATTTTCTCCGCTTCGATACGGAGAACATTCAGGTCTTCTCCATACAGCTTGATCGCCAGTTGGGTCCGGACACCGGAGAGCAATTCGTCAAAGAGGTTTTGAATCGGCTGGGTAAAGTTCAATTGCACACCCGGATACTGCGACAGCTTGGCATCCAACGCCTCAATAAGTTCTGCTTTAGTTTTATGCTCAGTCCACTCCGACTGTGGCCTGAGGGTCAATTGAATATTGGCGAAATTTACCGGATGAGGATGGCTTCCCGCTTCCGGTCGTCCGATTTTTGCAATCGTTTGATCCACCTCGGTAAATTTAAAAACCTCACGTTCAAGCTTATTGATCGTTTCGGTCGCCTTCACCAATGAGATAGAAGGGGCCATCGTGACGTTGATCTGGATTGCTCCCTCTTCAAGAATCGGGATAAACTCGGTCCCAAGAAAGGGGATCAAAGTCAGCGATCCGGCAAACATCAGAAGGGTCACAAGCAACACAATTATTCTTCGACGCAGAGCCAGTTTAAGAAGCGGTTGATAAATAGATTTTAACTTCTTTATCAGGAAAAATTCTTCCCGCTTTCCCTTTTTCAATAACAGCGAAGCCAATACCGGGGAAAAAACCAAAGCGGCCACAAGCGACCCCATAAGGGCAAAAGTGATCGTGAAGGCTAACGGTGAAAACATTTTCCCCTCAACCCCCTCAAGGGTAAAGAGTGGAAGAAAAACGATGATGATGATTGCCACCGAAAATATAATCGGACGCATCACATCGGTGCAGGCAGAAATAATAATTTTGGCTTTACTTTTTCCGAGGTTCTTTGCCTCCCCCAGCTGACGATAGATATTTTCGACAATCACAATCGAAGCATCACCCAGCATCCCGATTGCGATGGCGATCCCTCCCAAAGACATCAGGTTGGCCGACATTCCCGCCCAACTCATGAAAATGGCCGCTATCAGAGCACAAACCGGAAGGGCCAAAGCGACGATAAAGGCGGATCGAGCATTTCCCAAAAAGATGGCCAGAATCAAAATGACCAGAATGGCTCCTTGCCACAACGCATCAGAAACGGTTGTGATTGCGTTATCCACCAGCGCGCTTTGATTGTAATAGGCCACGAGGGTAATCCCCTGTGGAAGTGATGCCTGCACTTCCGGAATCTTCTGGCTCAAACGAGCGATCACTTCAGAAGTGTTTTCGCCGTAGAGTTTCATGACAATTCCAGCAACAACCTCTTCTACGCCGTTTCGCGTTACAACCCCTCGTCTGATTTCGTTTCCAAATTCGACGTCGGCGACATGGCTGATCCGCACCGGTGTACCGTTGACAACCTTCAGTTGAAGGTTTCTCAGGTCGTCCAATTTTTCAATCAGCCCAATCCCACGCACCAAATATTCTTCGGAACCCATAACCAGAAACTGGCCGCCGGCATTGCGGTTGTTGTTGCTGACGGTGCTGATAATATCATCCAAAACCAGGTCATATTTATTTAGTGCGTACGGATCGACTTTGATCTGGTACTGCAGAACATGGCCACCCATAGAAAGAATTTCGGTCACACCACGAACCGTTTGGAGTTGATATTTAACGACCCAGTCGTTGACTTCGCGCAGATAGGTATTGAGTTCTTTTCCTTCAGTGTCAACAGTGCTATCAGCCATAAGATAGTACATGAAAACTTCACCCAATCCGGTTGAGATCGGGCCGAGATCGGGCGGCTCATGCAACTCCGGCAAATCGGCGCTGGCCGAGGCCATCCGTTCCGAAACGATTTGTCGGGCAAAATAGATATCGACATCGTCATCGAAATAGACATAGATGACCGCCATACCAAAGGCGGATGTAGATTTAACCAGCTTGACTCCCGGCAGACCGTTCATGGCTGACTCAATCGGGAAGGTAATCAAACGCTCAATCTCTTCGGGAGCCATCCCGTGTGCTTCGGCAAAAACTGGAACCATCACCGGAGAGATATCGGGAAAGGCATCGGTCGGAAGTTTTTGATATTGATAAACTCCGCCAACGATAATTCCTATCAAAACCAACAGGACCAAAAGTCTGTTTTGCAAAATATATTCATAAAACCTGTGCATACGATAATCTCCCGTCAATGACCGTGACCGGCGTGTCCGCCCAATGAACTGGTTACTATTTTGGCTTTCAACTCAAAGGCACCGCCGGAAACATAGTCGGTTCCCCGGTCAAGGCCTGAAGTAATTCTAATAAGGGTTTTATCCTGTTCTCCCGTTTTAACCGGTACCGGCTTAAACCCTCCGATACAATTGGTGATGAAGACGACCGTTTTTCCATCGACAATCTGAACCGCATTTTTTTCGACGACCAGCCCCTCCGAACCAGAATCAATATTAACCAGAGCATGTACAAAGGTACCGGGGCGCCAGCGGTTGGATTGGTTGGGAAGAACGATACGGGCTGTGATGCTTCGCGTCGATACATCCAGAATCTGGGTCACGTAGTCAATTGTTCCCTCAGTTTTCAGATCGGTGCCGATGGCGTTGATGTACGCTTTCATACCAGGCTTAATCAAATCGGCATCCTTCGGATAAACGGCCAGATTGACCCAAACTTTTGAGAGGTCGGCCAAAACGTACATACTGTTTTCGCCCGATACAAATTCACCGGTTGTAATATGCCTTTGTATAATCCATCCCGAAATCGGGGCGGTGATGTTGTAGGAACTCATGCTTTCATTGCTTTCGACAACCGCCATAATATCTCCCGCCCGGACAAAATCACCGATGCGGAAGCGGGCCTCCTTGGCAATTCCAGGAAAGCGGGGAGCGATATGGACCAGACGATCTTCGTCAAAGCCGATCTCACCGGGGAGATCAATCGATCTGCCGATATGACCGGTGGTAACCTGTGATATTTTGATTCCGGCCATTTTGATCCCCTCGTCTGAGAGGGTAATCGGAAACTCCGCATCAAAATTCTGATCCTGTGCCGAATGGTCATGACCTTCATGGCCATCAGTTTCCTTGGCCGCATTTTCTAATTTGGAATGAGCATGCCCTTCATGGCTCTCTTCTCCGGCAGACTCATCATGTGCGGCTTCCTCAGCCTCAGCCTGTGCTATGTGATTATGCCCCTCGTGGCCTTCTTCTGCTGTGATACCCAAAGGTATCAACAGAAGACAAAACAGAGCGATGATTGACGCCGAATATATAAACTGTACTGTTGTAAAATTCTTAATCCTGTTCATTGCCGGTACCTCATCTGGTTGAATGATGTTCAAGCCTGATGCCCAAAATTTTCTCAAGCTCAATAAGCTTTTGCCAAAACTCAAAGGTTGTTTCATTGCGCTCAGTTTCGAGATCAATCAATATCCGTTTTCCCTCAAGCATCGTCGTATAAGGAATTCTCCCATTGCCAAACGCTTCACCCATTGTTTGATAGGTCGCCTGAGCCTTGGGAATAATCTCTTTTGAAATCGTTTCCAACCGAGCCTGATGGAGCAGAATTTCTGCATAAAGAGCTTTGACCTCAGCCGTTAGTTCTGTTTTTAGCTGGCTCCTCCTCAACTCGGTTGACAGCCTTTGATGAGTCAGAGCCTGCCTTTGGCTCCTTCTCCGGTCAAAAATCGGCAAGGGCCAGGAAACACCGACCATAAAACTGTTGATCTTATTGGAATAGAGTCGTTTGATTCCGGCTGACAGGGTCAGGTTTGGAATTGCTTCTGAATTTGCTTCCTGACTCTCGGCCTCTATATGTTTGATCTCAAGTGCCAGGTGGGATAGCTCCCGCTCACCATCGACCAATTCCAAAAGGCTGGGCAGAGTCGGTAATGAATGGGTCGGATCAATCAGCTTGACATAGAACGGTTCGTAATCATCCCCTTTGTCGGTCCATAAAGAAAGCAGAGATTTTCTGGATATAACCCAGTTAGCGTCTGCCTCTCGGAGAGAGACTTTGGCGCGGTCAAGATCCAACTCGGCCAACTGCAGGTTGGTTTTCATAGCCGCCCCTTTGGAGACCCGATTACCGACGGCAGTAACCATTTCGCTGGCCGCTCGGAGCTCAATTTTTACCACGTCAAAGCGGGATTGAGCCAGAGCGACGGCAAAATAGCGGCTTTTGGCTTCGGCAAAAATATCAAATCGGGCCACATCTGCCTCAAAATCTACCGCCTGAGCCGCAACCGTGGCAGAAGTTCGACGCGCTTCACGCTTACCCCAAAGTTCGATCTCCTGCGAAACTGACAAGACCCATTCCGATTCGGACCAGCCGGGCAGAGAACCACCAAACTCTTCAACCTCAAACCCAATCTCCGGGTTGGGCCGCCGACCGGCTTGGGCGATTAAACTTTGCGCATTTTTACTCATCTCATCCCATGACCTGATCAAACCGTTTGACCTGGCGACGTTTTGCAGGGCACTCTTGAGGTCGAGTGTATCAGAATCCCAAGCGTCTGCAGGGTCGGTTTCTCCAATGGTAAATTCCCACTGGCGATCAAATCCGGCCGCCCGGCATATACCGGGGTTGACCACGCTAACCAGAACCACTCCGATTATAAAGAGAATGAGGCTATATCGATACTGCTTGGATGTCATTATTACATCTCCTGTTTTGCGCTTGATTGGCAAACGGATAAATAGATTACTCCACCGACTGTGGATTATTAATATCTATCAGGTAAGATTAGAGGAGTGAATATCAGCAGATAATAATGGTAAAATCAATACTTGAGGTGGGGGATGTGCCCAATTCCAATTTGCTACTCAATGAAAGCTCAAAGGATGAGAATATCGGGTTGCAAGATTCGGCTGTACCGTATCCCAAATGGGCAACAACCGCCAGTTGGAGGTCGTCAATTCTCCGGCTACTGAGTTTGCCAAAGAATGAATTGACCGAACTGTCGGTGCAATCACCGGTATGATCACAATCAATTCCAGAGTCAGAGCATCCTTCGGG
>JAUUYJ010000087.1 GCA_030588275.1 Candidatus Zixiibacteriota bacterium
CAGTTGGTAGAGCAACGGACTGAAAATCCGTGTGTCCGCAGTTCAATTCTGCGGGGTGGCATATTTTTTATGCCTAAAATTAGCTGTCCGCAGTTCTCCCTAAAGGGATTTCGTTTATTCTCATTCTTTCGAATTTGAAACTCTTCTAATTCTGCGGGGTGGCATTTTTTTTATGCCTCTCAAACATTTGAAATAATATACTTTGATTAGCTTTTCTGAACTCAGAAAAACCGCTTGACACCAATACAGGTCGGGCCGATATTCTAATCTCTTAAGCCACCGTAGCTCAGATGGTAGAGCAACTGATTCGTAATCAGTAGGTCTGCGGTTCGATTCCGCACGGTGGCTCTGAATGATTCCGTAGAAGCAATGATGTTTAACGATGCGGTTCCCCCGCTCCATGCCCTACGGTATTTCGGGGATTTCGCCGTACTCGTCTCGACAGACTCGTCCGGTCTCCGATTCCGCTCGGTGGCTAAAAGTGATTCCGTAGTAATAATAATGTTTAACGAAGCGGTTCCCCCCTAAAGGGGATACGATCCCGCTCAGGATAAATCCCTCGGGGATTTCGGCTTACCTCGTCCTACAGGACTTGGCCTGCCTCCGATTCCGCTCGGTGGCTAAATATGTAGCGCTCACCTGTATTCAACTGAACAGATGGAATTATTATTCTGATTACATGACCTATGCTACAATAAATTAAAAAAGCCCTCGTCAGATCGACGAAGGCTTTTCTTATCAGGGGTCATACTACCTGAGTCATAAAGGTTTATTTCTCTGGCAGGCAGGGCCGGGGACCATCCTTAAAAATAAAATTGATTAGGTAAACAGCGTCGCCAACATTGACCCAGCCATCGGCGTTGATGTCGCCACATTGGAATTCTCCGCCCCCTTCACAGGCATCTCCGATTTCGTTTCCATTGGTGTCTTCCTGGCTAGCGTTAGGAAGGAGGGGGCAGTTATCACAGGTATTTCCGACACCGTCGCCATCAGAATCCAACTGATTGCTATTGGCATTTTCAGGACAGTTGTCACAAAGATCGCCAAATCCATCTGTATCGGTGTCAGTCTGGCTGAAATTACCAACGTCGGGACAGTTGTCGCACAGGTCTCCGATACCATCAAAGTCGCTATCAAGTTGGTCCGGGTTGGAAACAGCTAAACAATTGTCGCACTGATCTCCCGCTCCATCGCCATCACTGTCGGTTTGATCAGCGTTGGCGTCCGTCGGGCAATTGTCGCACTCGTCTCCAAGTCCGTCATCGTCGCTGTCAATCTGTGAGGGGTTTGAGGTTCCGACGCAATTATCTGTATAATCGCAGACACCATCATCATCATCGTCTAAACTACAAGAGATAACCGGAAAGCAAAAGGGGCCATTGAACTCGGGAACAGCCGATTGTGATTGCCCATGATAAGAGGTGTTGGTAGAAGGAGGCATCCAGGCAGTATCCAGGCAAAGAGTAAACACTTCCCCGGGAGGAATGTCGTCAATGGTAAAATGAAGAGTAAATTGATGGGCCAGAGGGCCGGCGGCCATGCCCGGATTGCCAAAAGAGACACCGTAGCACGTGACGCTATCAGGGGAGATACCCTGGTCGATTTCAGGTTCATACAGATTGGTCCCCACAATCAAATCCCAGTTGATATCGGCGCGGCTGCCTGGCACAACAGTCATTATTCGAGGTGGATTGCCAAGACCGTCTGGCTGATCGTCCCATGTCCACGTGAGAGGGTCGCTTGAAGAAACGATAAACCCTGCCGACCAGCCGTCAATCTCAAAATCGTTTTCCATTAGAATTGTTATCTGTACCGGAACTCCAGCCAGAATGGTGTCGCCATTAGTTGGTGAATCGACTCCGATTGCCAAAATGTTGGCGGCCCAAGCTGACCCGCCAGACATGATCAATAACGCTGTGAAGATAATAAACAGGGGGGATCTAAAGCGGTTCATGGTTACTCCTCCTTACACATGTTTGCTCAATATGGTGTAGATAATATAATCTACAAAAAAATTCTTATTTGCAAAGCAGTATTATGTCTCTGGCTCATTTTCTTTATCGCACCAATTATTTGCCAGACAATAGATAGACCATCTAATTGAGGAAAAAATACAGATTATTGTTCAAACCGCGAAGATTTTAGGAGCGGTTTATTTTGTTAAAATGGCTCCATATTTCTTTGCACTTTTTGCTCATTGGTTCCGTCTGATAAATAATTATGATAATCAAAACTCTGCTCCGAAATAGTTTGACAAAAAGGTCGATTCTCCTTATTTTTGGCGACTACATTTGTTGTGTAAGCCTGAATGATGAGGAGGATTAGCCAACGATGGCCGCTACTACAGATTTAATTCGAAATATAGGTTTGATAGGACAAAGGGGTGCGGGGAAGACAACTCTTGCCGAGGCCATGGCTTTCTCTGCCGGGCTGACCAATCGCCTGGGCAATGTCACCGACGGTACGACCGTTTCTGATTTTACCGATGAAGAAAAATCACGCCAAACATCACTTAATTTATCCCTTATAAGTTGTCCCTGGAATAAGCATAAAATAAACGTTATAGATATGCCGGGCCATATGGATTTTGTTGGCGAAGTTCTATCCGGGTTGGCGGTGGCTGACGTGGCTGGAATGGTTATAAACGCCGGAAGTGGTGTCGAGGTTGGTACTCTGCAATATTTCCATCATGTGGAAGTGATGAAGAAGGCTCTCTTTTTTGTCGTCAATCGGCTGGATAAAGAAAATACAGATTTCAAAACCAACGTAACGGCCATTCAGGATGCCTTTGGGAATAAGGCGATTCCGGTAAATCTGCCGATCGGCAAAGGTGAAGCGATTTCGGGAATCATTGATATTGTCCAGATGAAAGCGATCACGTTTAATGACAATGGTAAACAGACTCTGGGAGATATTCCTGCCGATCTCTTAGGCGAGGCGGAGTCAGCCCGAGAGAAACTAACCGAGGTTATCGCCGAATCAAACGATAAGCTTCTGGAAAAATTCTTCGAAGCTGGTGAGTTGACCAGCGAGGAATTCAACGGTGGCTTCAAGAGCGGTATCGCGTCAGGAAAAATTTGGCCAGTTTTTATATCGGTCGCTTCTTCAAATATAGGTGCCTCCAGTCTGCTTGACGCAATCGTAAGTTATTTTCCATCACCCGCCGATGTGCCGGCCTTGATGGCCAAACCGGATGGCTCTGATGATGAGATCGAAGTTGCCTGTTCCTCCGATGATCCGACTTCCGCTTATGTCTTCAAAACCGTTTCTGAGCAACATGTTGGAGATATGTCATTGGTTCGGGTGTTTTCTGGAAAATTAAATTCCGGTCTGGATTTGGTCAATGTTCAAAAAGGTTCTGAGCGGATTGGCCAGATGTATATTGTCAATGGTAAAGATCGCTCGGAGACAGACGAGGTTAACTCCGGTGATCTGGCCGCATTGGTGAAATTGAAAGATACGCATACCGGAAACTCTCTGTGTCTCAAAGCACGCCAGTTAATATTGCCAGAACCAGATTATCCTGAACCGGTTATGGATTTGGCGATTCGTCCCAAGACTAAAGGGGATGATGAGAAGATGGGGCTTGGCTTGGTCAAACTGGGCGAGTCTGATCCGACTTTCAAAGTTGTCCATGATGCTGCCCTGAGGCAGACGCTTCTTTTTGGTCAGGGTGATACGCAGATTAACCTGTTGGTCGAAAAACTGAAAAATCGATTCGGTGTTGAGGTCGATCTGGATCGTCCTCGCATTCCTTACCGTGAAACTGTTAAAGGAAAAGTTGAGGCTCAGGGGAAGTACAAGAAGCAATCGGGCGGACGTGGTCAGTATGGCGATTGCTCTTTACGGGTCGAGCCAAAAGAACGGGGTGGTGGATTCGAGTTTGCTGATGAGATCAAAGGTGGTGTGATCCCCGGCAAATTTGTTCCTTCTGTTGAAAAAGGTGTGATAGAGGCGATGGTCGAAGGGCTTCTGTGTGGTGCTCCGGTGGTCGATACCAAAGTAACTGTCTATTTTGGATCCTACCATGATGTTGATTCCTCTGATAACGCTTTTAAGATGGCAGGATCGATGGGTTTCAAGAGTGCCTATCCACAATGCAAACCGATCATTCTGGAACCGATCTACAATATCACAGTTTTTGTGCCGGACGATTATACCGGCGATGTGATGGGTGACATCTCCTCACGCCGTGGAAAGATTATGGGTATGGACCCGATGGGTAAGATGCAAAGGGTTCGGGCAACGGTACCACAATCGGAACTGTACAAGTATTCGGTCGATTTGCGCTCCTTTACTCAGGGTCAGGGAGTCTATTCGCGTGAATTCTCGCATTATGAAGAAGTTCCGGGGGATGTATCGAAGAAATTACAGGAGGCTTACCTGGCCTCGAAACAGCAGGATTCATAAGCGATGGTTTTTTATTAGCCTCGACTGAAAATTTCTGAGTCGGTTCTGTTTGTCTCTGTTTTGGGTTGACAAGGTTCGGTTCGGTCGGCTAATTGTGAAACTAATATAATTCCGGATTTGATGTTCCGGTTTAATGAGAGAGGATTTTAGAGGATATGGCTATGAAGCGGTTATTTCCGATACTGTTGGCGGTTATATTATTTTCGCTGTCAGCCCCGACATTTGCTCAATATGAAGAAGATTCGTTTATTGAGGCATTTATTGGCCCAAACTTCACATTACCGACGGGGCATCTTAAAAACGATCTGGTACCGGATAGCTTGAATGCCACCTCAGGGATCGGGTTTGATGCCGGAGTTGGTTATTATTACAAATCCAATCTGGTCATTGGCGGATATTTCCGCTTTTTGCATATGGGAGTTGAAGAGCTTGATATGTCGCATCGGATCTATTCGGCCGGTCTTTATGGCAAATTCTTTTTTGCCGATATTGCCGAAGGTTCGGGCTCTCCCTATATAAGATTCTCAGGTGGATTGAATTTTGATAAATTCGTTACCGAAGTTGTTGATGGTAGCATTCTCAGATACCGGGAACTTTCTTATTCTCCGACTCCGGCAGTTGAGTTTTCACTTGGGTATCATCTGAAGACTACCGATGCCGGTGCGATTTATATCGAAGCGGCCTATGGGTACGATTTTTCTGATGGTGTAACTGGTGAGTTCAAAAGTCAGAAATCAATTTGGGGAGCGAACAATCAGGTGGTCGTTCTTCGGGCCGGTGTCCTGTTTAATATTGGACCCAAAGAGTAATAACAAAATTGTTATCAAATCCAAGCCTTCTCTCATCGGACGAGGGAGGGCTTTTTTTTTAGGAAAGAATTTTATATATTAAAAACGATGCCTAAAATTTTAATCGTTGATGATGAAGCGGTCCAAAGGGAGATGCTGGCCGGGTTCCTGAAAAAGCAGGGATATGAAACTCGCGTGGCTTCAAGTGGCAAAGAAGGATTGGATATCTACGGCCGATTTTTTGCCCCTCTGGTAATAACCGATATGAAAATGCCGGAGATGGATGGGATGGAACTCTTAACCGGTCTTCGTGAGATTAATCCTTTTATTCAAGTAATCATGCTAACGGCCTACGGGACAGTTCAAACCGCTGTCGAAACAATGCGTCGGGGAGCCTTTGGGTATCTTACCAAGCCGATCAATCTCGATGAACTGTTGGTAAATCTAAAAAAGGCATCGGAACAAAACCGGCTTGTAGTCGAAAATGATTATTTGCAACGGAAGATCAATGACCTGTCCGATATTCCGGAGATGGTTGGAGAATCAGATCAGATCTCTGAGATCAAATCGTTACTCTCCCGGATCGGCCCCTCAGACGTTTCGGTCTTGATTACCGGACCATCCGGAACCGGAAAAGGGTTGGCGGCTCAGGTGATTCATCGTCTCTCAGAGCGACGAGATAAGCGATTCGTGTCGATAAATTGCGCCTCGCTTCCGGATACCCTTCTGGAGTCTGAGCTTTTTGGGCATGAGAAGGGAGCTTTTACCGGGGCAGATAAGAAACGGGCCGGCCGCTTTGAGTTGGCCGATGGCGGGACAATTTTCTTGGACGAGATCGGAGATATGCCGCTTGCGATGCAGGCCAAGTTGTTGCGCGTTCTGGAGGATGGGAGTTTTGAGCCACTCGGATCTGAGAAAACAACCAAGGTTGATGTCAGAATTATATCGGCAACTAATCGAGATATTAAGAAGTTGATTGATGACGGGACTTTCCGGCAGGATTTGAATTATCGAATCAATACCGTTACCGTTGATATGCCTCCTCTAAAACACCGAGGTGGTGATATTTTGCTTTTGGCTGAACAATTTCTGGCTAAAACAATTGAAAAAATGAATAAAAAGATCGACGGTATTTCGGAGTCAGCCGCGGTTCGATTGGTTGCTTATGGTTGGCCTGGAAATGTTCGGGAGTTACAAAATGTAATCGAGCGGGCGGCCGTATTAACCGTTGACGATGTGATCGGTCCAGGCGATTTGCCCGGATTGGGGCCGGAGGTTGGCTCCGATCGACCGGTACGGAAGTTGAGTCTGATGGAGATTGAAAAGGAACATATAGATCAGATCTTGACGTTGGAAAAGGGGAATATGCAGAAGACTGCCGATATCCTCGGAATCCATCGAAATACATTAAGACAAAAAATTAAGGATTATCAGATAAAATCGATATAAAATGAACCGTTGGGCCGATAAAGCCTTATAGAAAGAGTAAAGTTAAGGCGGCAAAATGGCGATTTTGAATATATGGATACCAACTCCGGGTTACGTATGGAAGATATAAAACTCTCATTATCACAGTCAGGCCCATCGGGAGAAATTTCGATCATCCGGGTTGATGGTGTGGTTGATACGATTACCGCTTCCGAGCTTGAAAATATTATCGAAAATTTGCTATCTCAAAATCGGCATAAAATTCTGGTCGATCTGGGTGGGGTTGAGTATATCTCCTCGGCAGGTTGGGGGATTTTTGTTTCAAAAATACATGAGATTCGGGAGCATGACGGGGATATTAAGCTGGTCAACATGATTCCGAATGTTTATGAAATTTATGAGCTGTTGGAATTTGAAAATATTATACAGGCGTACGATAATTTGGAGGTTGGCCGACAGGCTTTTAATCTTCCCGGTTCCGAGTCTAATGCAGAGCGAGTTGGGGATGCGGAAGAAGGGGATGTAGATAAAAAGGATGAGTCTGTCTGGAAGGCCAATACCGAAGCTGTCGCCGGTGCTTCTTTTCAAACAGCCATGTCTCCCGGTCTCAAAGATCGTGCCAGACAAAATACGACATCCAGTCGAATCAGGCCGTCGGGAGATTCGCCGGCTGAAATTATTTTGACCCTTATTATTGATGACCCGTTTAGCTCAATCTCTGAGTTGGCCGAACTCGGTTCCGAAATAGCCCCGAAATTCAGTTTTGGTTGGTGGAAGGTTTTTGGAATTTTGAAAAGAAGTAAGCTTTTGCGTCGTCGTTCCCGGTTCCGTTATGCCCGTCGGCAGAATCGCCACCTTTAGGGAATTTCGTTACCGTTTATAATATTTCTGCCAAAGTTTCACTCAATTGTATCATTCGATAAGTCAATTCTCCATTTGAAGAGTGGTCCGTTATAGGATTAAATTTGACATCTGTCAAATATGTACGTCTTATAAGTGGATAAATCTATTTCTTGAAAAGTTAGCCTCTGAAATAGAAAGAAATGTCAGCTTGACAGATTGTTTTTTCGTAGTACTTTTAATATACGGGAGCTTGCTCCGGGGATGAGTAATTATGAAACTAAAAATTGATACAATCAAAATATATGCGGTATTAATTTTATCTCTCATTATACCCACCTCCGAGCTGTCTTCGCAATCGATAAAAGGGGACTGGCACCGCCCCGGACGTCTGGTTCTGTTGACCGAAACTGGATACCAACCAACGATAAGAGACCTTTTCCCGAATGTTTCTTTTGCCAACGCCAAGCAGTATGAAAGCTGGCAGGTATCTCCATTGAGCTCTTTGTTTCCGGACCGGGCTGGGGCGGACAAGAATGGTACCGGCTCCCTTTTGGATAATCTGTTCCTGCTTAAATTTCCTGATTCGCTTGATGTCATTGAGGTGATGAAGTCACTTTATCGTATGCCCGGTTTGAAACTGGTGGAGCCTGATTACCGGCTTGAACTTTTTGAGATGCCTTCAGATTCCCTTTTTTCGCACCAATGGTATTTTCATAATACCGGGCAGGAATTTTTTGCTATTGACCGGATTCCCGGAGCGGTAAATGATGTTTTGTATCTTAAGCGGGGCAAGGTCGGCGAAGATATCGAGTTGTCCGATATTTATCTCAATATCCCGGCTGATAAGACCGAAGTGTTGGTCGCCGTGATTGATACCGGGATAGATTATGATCATCCCGATTTGGCTGGTAATATTTATGAAAACAGACTTGAAATTGCTGATAACGGAATCGACGATGACCATAATGGTTTGGTTGACGATTATCAGGGCTGGGATTTTGCCGGCGATACGATTACCGTTCTTGATGTCATCGGTGACAATGATGCCACCGATGATTTTGGTCATGGCACTCATGTAGCCGGGTTGGTGGCGGCGGTTAATAATAATATTGGGATCGCCGGGTATCCTGCAACGGTCAAAATTCTACCGATTAAGATTTTTCCAAACGGCTTTCAATCGGTTGCTTCGGCGGCGATTATTTACGCGACCGATATGGGAGCGGATGTTATAAATATGAGTTGGGGCTTCCCTTTTGAATCGGGTATTCTGTTGGAAGTTCTTCGTTATGCCCGCAGTCGGGGTGTTATTCCGGTTGCGGCGGCAGGGAATTTTGGTGATAGTCGCCGGTTATTTCCAGCCGCGTTCGAGGAGGCGTTTACCGTTGGAGCAACTAATTCAGATGGTTATATGACCGATTTTTCATCCTACGGATCATCTTTGGATATCTCAGCACCGGGCCGTAATATCTTATCATTGCGAGCGGCCGGGACCGATATGTATGCTCCGGGGGAGCCGGATATCCGCATTATCGCCGAAAATTACATGGTGGCTGATGGAACTTCTATGTCCGCCCCGATTGTGGCTGGTGCGGCGGCATTGCTAAAATCATTTCATCCCGGTCTTAGCGCCGATCA
>JAUUYJ010000094.1 GCA_030588275.1 Candidatus Zixiibacteriota bacterium
AAAAATCATGTTTCTCAGTTAGTGCGCTGTCATAGTTGGCGATAGCCTCTTCGTGATTGTCATAAATGTGCAACATAGCGCCCCGATTATTACGTATCTTGTAATTTATCTCCGAGTCGGCCATAGCAATGTCAATACAAATTAAATGCCCCAGAAAAAATATAATTGTATTGTCCAACTTGTCGGCTTCTTGAAAAATCCTTTTGGAGAACAAAGAATGCTTACGAAACAATAACGCCTCGATCACTCTGGAATCCCCCAAGGCATACCTTAGCGAATAGAGCAGATAATCTTTCGCTTCTTTGAGGTTGCCCAATCCCAACTGAACCATACCGGAATCCAGCGCCGTTTTCACGATCTTATTTTCATTAATACACTCAGCTTGTTTGCGGGCAGAAGCAGAATCACCACTTAGCAGTGATCCCTTGAGGTCAGCAATCTCGCATGGTGAACTTAAATCAAGGCTATCTATTACTGATACCGACGGCATATTGTCGTTGATACTGGGTGGCATTGAGGTTTTTGGAAAAATCTTGTTAGCGATTAATAACACTCCCAGAACAACGAAAATTATACTTAATAACGATTTCCTGTGTCCGAAGAGGTATCTCTTCTTGTCTAATGATATTTCAAAAACCCCCGGTGTGAATTTTGCCGTCAATATGTTATAGCTTGCCCTCATCAAAGTGCCCTCTAAATTAAACAAAATAAACATTCTTACCACTTGCCCAATGAAAATATATATAAATAATCCGCTTACCGACTCAAGACATAAATCTCGTTACTGATCTCTTTATTAATATACAAAAGCTCTCTTACGTGGTCAAGTTCATCCAGTTGCTATGGCATGGTTGTGCTCTATAAGGCATTCCCCCCGCAATTTCCCCACAACTTCATATTTAATTCTGATTCGCACAGCATGATTGGAATAGTAATTTATTAAGGAGAATAGGGGCAATGCAAAACAGTTTTATATACAATTCGAACCCAACAGTAATCACTAAAAATTGTCCGTACTAATAGTGATACAATGACTTAGGGGGAATGGCTATTTTGGCGAAAAATGAAAGCGAACCCAAGCAAACCCAAGCGTCGCATACTTGTGTGCCGACACGCAGGTGGCACAAACAAGTGAACCCAATTATTTGGGGCAGGCGAGGGAGTCCTCAGGATGTTATCTTTCGCCTACTAATATTCCCCCCCAGCAAGCTGGGGGCCACCCAACCGCATTTCGCCAAAGTTTGTGCGAAGCGCGCGACAGCTAAAAAGGGGCGATGCCCCCGTAGCTCGTTGAGCAAAAAAGTGACAACGCCACCTCACTCCAACCAGGTTATCAGGCGGGGATGTTCCTTAATCTGATGGCGGCTGTTATGCGGAACGACACGCGCCGTTATTCCGATCCGACCAGATCGGGTGCTGACCATTTCCGCTTTGTAACTGTGCGAACCATCCTCGTGCGACTTCTCCAGGCTGGCCGTAAAAATCTCGTTGTTCTCTATCTGATCCTGCGCATTAAGCCGACCCCGCACCACTTCAACGGTAACATCATCCGGATTGAGATCGCCGAGGTTGAGCTTGATCTCGACCAGCATAGATTGTCCAACTCGTGAGGAACCATTGACATGAGGCATCATCACCGAACTGATAGAAATTTTGGACCAATCATCTTTTACTTTTTTATTCCAGGATGTCACCTGCCGGGTCAATTCGTAATTATTCTCAGTCATATTGCCATACGATTGGATGGCCGGGATATAGAACCGCTCGGTATATTCCCGGAGCATCCGATGGGAAGAGAATTGCCGCCCTCCCATGATGATCGAATGCTTCATCATCTGAACCCAGTCGTGCGAAAAATTCTCTTTGTTATGATCGTAAAACATCGGGACAATATCATGTTCCAGAGCGTTGTACAACGCCTGCGATTCGATATAATCCTGCTCCTCGGTAGTGGCATATTCGGTGGTGGTGCCAATCGCCCAGCCGGTATCGGGAGTATAACCTTCCTCCCACCAACCATCCAGAATCGACAGATTCAAAGCACCATTGACCGCCGCCTTCATACCGGAGGTACCTGATGCTTCCTGCGGACGGCGTGGTGTGTTAAGCCAAACGTCAACGCCGGCAACCATCTTGGCGGCTACTTCAAGGTTGTAGTTTTCCAAAAAGACGATGCTGTTACGGAACTCTTCCTGTTGTGAAATATGAACGACCGATTTGATAATCTCTTTTCCGGCATTATCTCTGGGGTGGGCTTTACCGGCTAAGATAATCTGCACTTTGCGATCACCGTTGCCGAGGATACGGCGCAACCGATCCATATCGGAAAAGAGCAGGTGCCCCCGTTTGTAAGTTGCAAAACGTCGGGCAAATCCGATCGTCAGGGCGTGCGGATCGAGAATATCTTCGGTCCGTTTAAGTTCCTGATGCGATTTCCCTTGAGCTATCAACTGCTTTTTGAGCCGATTGCGAGTGAAAAAGATAAGCTTTTCTTTGTTGTACTGATGGGCTCGCCACAGTTCACTATCGGGGATGCGCTGGATTTTATCCCAGCAGGTTGGGTCTTCCGGTTGTTCGATATAACGCGGTCCCAAATAAGTTTTGTACATCTCGCCGAGGTTGCGAGCGATCCAACTATATGTATGGATACCGTTGGTGATAGCCGAAATCGGAATCTCTTCATCCGGCCAACCGCTCCAAACGTGACGCCACATTTCGCGCGATATTTTTCCATGAAGCTGAGAAACACCGTTGGCATAAGCAGACATCCGCAAGGCACCAACCGTCATAGAAAACGGATCGCTGGAGTTACCCTCAAAAATACGGCCAAGATTCATCAGTTCTTTAAATGATAATCCCAACTGGGAACCAATCGGCTCCAGATATTTTTCCATCAACTTGACATCGAACTGTTCGTTGCCAGCCGGAACCGGTGTGTGCGTCGTAAAGACATTGGTTGACCAAACCATCTCCCATGCTTCATCGAATGACAACGATTCGTCGTGCATCAACTTGCGAACCCGCTCAAAACAGAGAAACATTGAGTGTCCCTCGTTGAGGTGATACGCCTGAGGTTTATAACCCAACGCCTCCAGCGCGCGCACCCCACCGATACCGAGAAGCATCTCCTGACGGATGCGCACATCTTTGTCACCGGTGTAAAGTTGATAAGTAATTTCGCGGTGCATTGACGGATTTTCCGGGATGTTGGCATCAAGCAAATACAAAGCGACGCGACCAACCTGAACTTTCCAAATCTGAGCCGTGACTGGGCAATCACAAATCTTAACGACTATCTTTAGCGGGTTGCCATCAGCATCACGCTCAAGCGAAACCGGCATGTTGTACCAATCGTTCTCGACGTACGTTTCATTCTGCCAGCCATCGGCGTTAAGGCTCTGACGAAAATAACCAAAGCGATACAACAGGCCGACGGCGACAATCGGAATACCCAAATCGGAGGCCGATTTCAGATGGTCACCGGAGAGAACGCCGAGGCCACCGGAATAAACCGGCAGGGAGACATCAAGGCCGTATTCGCATGAGAAGTATGCAATCTTGGCCTCTTTGCAAACCGGGAAGCGGGTTTCAAACCATTTTTTCTGCGCCATGTAAGCGTTGAATTCACCATAGACTCGAGCCAGATGTGCGACAAACGATTCATCCTCAGCCGCCTCGCGCAGTTTTTCCTGAGATACATTAGCCAGCATCATAACCGGATTTTGGTTGCACTCATCCCAGCAATCGGAATCAAGACGGCGGAAAAGTTTGCGCAGTTCCGGCGACCAGGCATACCAAACGTTGTGGGCCAATTCCTGCAAGTGGGAAATTTTCTCTGGTAATGATGGCAATATTAAAACAGGTCTGATTTTCATAATGTTACTTTCCGTAGTTGCGTGATATTATACGGGGTGGACGGATCATGTATTGCTATCCAATTTGCCCATCGTAGCCCCGAGTTTCATCCCGAACTCCATTTCATTTTCCGACTGCCTGATCCATATAAAACAGTAACCTGACGCAAACGATTCCATTCTCAGGCATCCCTCTGTCAGTCAATCTGTTTATCGGCAAATCGACCCAATTTCATTATCGAAACCGGATTATTCAACTCAGGACCAATCTATAATTGCCGTTCGATTTTTACAACACCAAAACTCTGAATGTATTATATTCTCTGAATGTTTGAGACATCCAAAGAGTTTGAGCCGGAACGGGCCATTTTGGTTGGTGCCGCTCTGGGAAGAATCAGTAAAGAAGATGCCGACAATTCGCTTGATGAGCTGGCCCGCCTGACCGAAACGGCCAACGGAATTGAGGTCGGACGATTTCTACAGGCACGAGCCAAGCCGGATGGTGCGTTTTTTATCGGCAAGGGAATTGTCGAGCAAATTGAGGCGGCGATTGATGAGTATGAGGCGAATCTGGTGATCTTTGACCAGACCCTGTCTCCCAATCAGATGCGCAACCTGAGCGAAAAACTGGATATCAAGGTTATTGATCGACCGATGCTGATCCTTGATATCTTTGCCCTCCATGCCCGGACAGCGGAATCTCGCCTTCAGGTAGAGCTGGCTCAAATGGAATATTTGCTCCCTCGATTATCAGGTCTGTGGGTTCATTTCTCGCGCCAAAGGGGTGGTATTGGGGCGAAAGGGCCGGGAGAGACCCAGCTTGAAGTTGATCGTCGTCAGGTTGGCAAAAAGATTGCGTTTCTGAAAACGAAGCTCAAAAAAATTACTAAACAGCGCCAAACGCAGAGAAAAAATCGACAAAAGTACTCAAAGATTGCTCTCGTGGGATATACCAATGCGGGTAAATCTACCTTGTTCAATCGGTTAGCCAAGGCGGATGTAACCAAGGCAGACCAACTGTTTACTACCCTCGATTCTACGACCCGGATGATTTCAACCGATTTCCCCCAAAATATCGTTGTTACCGATACCGTTGGGTTTATTGAAAAACTCCCGCACCAACTGGTCGCATCGTTTAAGTCAACTCTGGAGGAGGTCAAGTTGGCCGATCTGGTCCTCCTTGTGGTCGATTGTTCTGATCCATACAAAGAGCGTAAAATCGAAGTGGTTGAGGCGGTTCTCCGGGATATTGGAGCGGCCTCGATTACCCGGCTATTGATTTATAATAAAATTGATCTGGTTACCGGGGATGAAAATTCCCCTGCGTCAACCGACGGTTCCAATGGTATAATCCAGATTTCGGCCTTGAAAAACATAGGGATGAACCGCCTAAAGACAGAAATTTTTGCTCGCTTTGGATAAAGTGGTTAATTGAATCGCCAAATGTCCGATACTTATGGTGAGGATGTATTTGAATGAATGGTAAAATATTAATCGTTGACGACAATCCCAATATGTCTTCGCTTCTTTCGGAGATGTTGGAGATTTTTGAATATGAGTCAGTTCGGGCCGGTGACGGCTTTGAGGCTCTTGAGAAAATTTCCCAGGCCGATTTTGGTATGGTTATCACCGATATGAGAATGCCGAACATGTCCGGGCTTGATTTACTTCGGAAAATCAAGGAAAAATATCCTGATATGCCGGTTGTCATGATTTCCGGTTATGCTGTCGATGATGACGGAAACCAACTGGTCAACAGCATGGCAGACGGCTTTTTGAACAAGCCTTTCAAAATGTCCGATATTGAAGATATGCTCAAAAAATCGACCGTCTAAACCGCCCTTCATTTGCAAATGTTGTATGCCCTGCGGGGCTTTTTTTGTATATTCTCCCCATGAAAATTGAACTCTCAGACTCAGTCCTGTTTTCCGGGCTCAATCCGGAAGAGTTGGACCTGATTGAACAGATCGGCCATAACCAATCGTGCGACAAAAATCAGTACCTGTTTTTTCAGGATGATCCGGCCGAGCGGCTTTATGTCGTTCAATCGGGCCGAGTGCGGATTTTTAAAACCTCACCCGAAGGAAAAGAGCAGGTTTTAATGATGGCTGAACCGGGGGATTCATTTGGCGAAGCGGCATTTTTCTCAGGAGGAAATTATCCTGCCGCCGCTATGATGGAAGAGGAAGGGGAGCTGATCTCTTTTTCAAGGGTTCAGTTTGTCAGCCTGATGCAGGATCATTCCTCGCTGGCGATGAATATGATCGCCCGCTTATCAATGCTACTGCATCATTTAACGCGGGTAATCCAGGGACTCTCGCTTGAAGATGTCAATACCCGACTGGCCGGATATATTCTGGGGATGGTCGAAAGCCAGCCAACCAGTACCGGTGACTCTGGTGAGAAAATGGTTGTCCTGGCCGAGAAAAAAATGCTATTGGCTTCGATTTTGGGGACGATCCCAGAGACCTTATCTCGCTCTTTTGCCCGCCTTTCCAAGCAGGGGATAATCGCGGTTAAGGGGCAGGAGATCAGGATTTTAAATCTACATAAACTGATCGATATATCTTCCGGAGAAAAAAGTTAACCGGTTGACTTAAATCAAATACTTATTCAGTCCAGTTTCCGATATTAATTTACAGAAAAGATAAATACTTAAAAGCGGAGTTTTGTTATGGCTCGACAGATGCGCGAAATTGTTAAAATAGATGAAGATCTGTGCGACGGTTGCGGAGATTGCGTGCCAAGTTGCGAGGAGGGTGCGATTCAGATAATTGATGGGAAGGCCAAGTTGGTAGCCGAAAATTTGTGCGACGGTTTTGGCAACTGTCTCGGCATTTGCCCGCTTGGAGCGATCACGATTGAGAGGGAAGAGGTGGAAGATTTTGACGAAGCGGCAGTTGAAAAGCATATGAAATCAGTCAATATGGCCACTCCTGCACCTAACCAAAACGCTCCCGGCCCCACACCAATAAATAATATTTCTTCGACACCCGCCCCCGCACCATTGCAAAATATATCGCATGGTGGAGGTTGCCCCGGTTCGGCGATGCGCTCCTTTGCACCACCACCCCAATCTGCCGTACCTGAGAACAATCCGGCCCCAGCCGGTGAAGTTGTTTCAATGCTGACGCAGTGGCCGGTGCAACTGATGCTGGTCCCCCCGACCGCACCATTTTTAAAGGGACGCAACCTTTTGTTAGCGGCCGACTGTTGCCCGTTCGCCATGCCCGATTTTCACCAACGGTATCTCAAAGACTCATCCCTTTTGGTCGGCTGTCCCAAGCTTGACGACCTTCAACATTATCGCCAAAAGCTCGAGTCTGTCTTTCGGGATTCCGGTTGCACCAAAGTAACCGTAATGATTATGGAAGTTCCTTGTTGCGGTGGTCTCAATTCGGTGGCTCGCGAAGCACTCAAGGAGTCGGGCAGTAAAATTCCTTATACCGAAGTGGTGATAGGGGTGCGCGGCAATGTGATTTCGGAAAAAACGTATTTCTAGCAGGTTAGCCTGTTTTTAGGGCCAGCTCCTTTTATAGGGCTCGCCTGTTTTAGCAACCCTGTCTTACACAGCTTAACCTCGGATGATATTAAAACCATCCGGGGTTTTATTATTAATATGTGAAAAATTACTATTGTCCAACCGGCCCAATAAGGCTAAGTATAGTCATCCCCCTCTTAAATAACAAAATAACAGGGCTGATGTTCTAAAAATCTGTTGCCAATTGTCTATAATGGATTATCTTATCTTATAAACTGCCCTTTGACGATTGCAGGAGGATGAAATGAAAAATCTAATCATAATACTGGTCATTTTTCTGGCCTTCTCCGTAATGCCTGACCTTTCCGTTGCCCAGCATTACACCGACTGGTCTGAGTTTGAATATTACTATATCACCAATGACAGCACAGACGAGTTTGCTTTCTATGAGTTAGCGAAAGATTATACCATAGATCTCTCACACTATTTTGAAGATCCGAGCAAGTTTCCAAATTGCGCAGTCTGCGGTGCTACCGAACTTCGCAACCGGGCGATGGCCCTTCCCGATATCGATTGGGATTTTATCCGGGTTGAACCGAAGGGAATTCTGACGGTTAAAAAAGGTTTTTGCTGGGATGGCCCATCGTATCCGCTTCGGGACCACAGTCGTTTTAACATCCGTTCATCATTGGTCCATGATGCGCTTTATACATTGATGAGGTTGCAATATCTGGATGCGGACACAACCTCCCTGTTCTGCCAAGACCTGCCTGAAGCTACCGATGGTGATTATAATCGACAAATGGCAGATATGATGATCTATATGATTTCGCAGGAAGATGGTCAGGCAAATGACGGCCTGGAAGGATCGCAAGCAGATTATAATGTTCTTAGAATATGGGCTCCTTGTAGAACCCACAAAACCAAATGGATTGATTATTGGCAATTCCATGTGAGCCAATTGACCGGTATTGGAACCGATGGCAAAGTTGAGCTGAATTGGAAAGCGGCTAATTATCAAGGGAAAGACCCGGACTTCAGTGACCATTTTAACCCGATTATGGGATATATCATTAAGAGAAACGGTGAATTTTTGACGACGGTCGATAGTGCTGTGACATCTTACACGGATAACTCAGTTGTCAATGGTACCGTTTATAAATATCAAGTAGTTCCGTTCCCGTTCCCGGATAATAAGAATCAATATGACCGAACGATTGGTGACGAGTATGTTGTTCCGAATGCCGGACCGGGTAATGCACTACTGCTTGACGGCGTTGATGATTATGTCGAAGCGAATATGGTCTCCAACGATTTGATGTTCAACAAATACTTCAGCCCCTATCGCCAGAAATATACCGTTGAGGGATGGGTTT
>JAUUYJ010000327.1 GCA_030588275.1 Candidatus Zixiibacteriota bacterium
CCGATATCGACCAACGTCTGTTTATCGAACTGTCTCAGGAATCAGAACGAGTTATCGCCGCGACGCTAAAAACGTTTGAAAATTATTCCGATTATCGCTCCGGCGAAAAGGAAGATATTGAAGATGCGATGGCCGAATTACAGGAAGCCTTAAAAAGAAATAACCCGCAAACTCTCCGGGAACGACTTGACGACTTGAATGAAGCGACTGTCGATCTGGCGGGACGGATGGCCGATTCGGCCATAGGTTCGGCTCTGAAAAACAGAACGGTTGCCGATGCGAAAAAACTAACCAAATAAGGAATTTGTTGATATGCCCAAAGTAACATTTGACAATAAAGAGGTCGAGGCCGCCGATGGCAGTACTCTTTTGGATGCCGCACTCGACAACGACGTTGATCTGGACCACAACTGCGGAGGCAACTGTGCCTGCTCCACCTGCCATATCATTATTGAAGAGGGGATGGATAACCTCTCGGAGATGACCGAGGATGAAGAGGACATGCTCGATACAGCAACCGGCCTGAGTCTGACATCACGCTTGGCCTGCCAGTGCCAGATAACCGGCTCCGGAACGGTTAAAATAAAAATCCCACCCAAATCGGATTACTAAAGCGGCCAGCATGAAATGGAACGACTCTGAAGATATCGGGATTGCCCTTTTTGAAGAGCATCCCGATACTGACCCGCTCTCACTACGCTTTACCGATCTACATAAGATGGTAATTGATCTGGACGAATTTGATGACGATCCCCAAGCATCATCTGAGGGTAAACTGGAATCGATTCAGATGGCTTGGTACGACGAACTGACCGACCAGTAAGCCCGGCTCCCACAATTATAACAATCGATAAAATATTTACTCAGCGACTCCAACGACGTTTTAAAATAATATTCCGTTTGGCCAACTCGGTTTCAAACAACTTCGGATCGATCGCCAATTCCTGAGGCAGTACACCCGTTTTAGCGATATGTCCTGCACAAGCCATCCAGGCAATAATCGTTATCGGAAATGAGGTGCAACGCATCATCGCCGTCAGGCCCGATTTTTTGTCCTGAAAATCGACGATCTCTGAGACCAACTGCTTCCTTTTGCCTTTGATCTTTCCGACCGTTGTAATCCGAATCAACGACATATCGCCTGTGAACGGGGTCAAATTTTTCTCCAATACAGCCCGAAAAAGGGCGCGTGGAGAGACGCTCTGACCATCGACCTTTATCTTCTCCCGTGAAGCAAGTCCAATATCGAGCATCGTCTTGAATTTTTCGCAGTGTCCCGGCCAGCGGATCGTTTTGTAATCCAAATTTTTCAGAATCTTGCCATAAGTTTTCGGGAGAGTCGAAACACCACCGGAAGTAGTGAATGCTTCCATCTTACCGATCCCGCGAAAATTGAGCGATTCAATTTCATCCATAAACGGGATACTTACTTTCTTTCCGTTTCGAATCGCCACCACCGGTTCGCAGTATTCGTTCAACAACCCTTCGGCAGAAAAGAGCATCTGGTAATCGAGCGGCGCTTTTCTTTTTTGGGGCAAGCCACCAACTCGGATATGAACCGATTCCGGTTTATCAAAGCGAGCGACATCACCAGCCACAATACCCGAAACCATCCCCGGAGCCAAACCACAATCGGGAATAACAACCACACCAGCTTTTTTGGCAGAACTATTGAGCTTGAACTCTTTGGCGACCGCATCGTTGTTGCCACCTAGGTCGAAAAAATGCGCTCCCGCTTTGATAGCCGCTTTCGCCAAGCCGGTATTGTATTTATAGGTCACCGCCGAAATCACCGCATCATATTTTTTGAAAACTTTTCCGGCTCGGACAGTATCCCCGGCATCGAATTTTCCCGATACCGTTTTTTTCAAACCAAATTTCAAAGCAACAGTTTTTGCCAGTTTGGAATCAATATCATAAACCCCAACCGCCGTCACATCTTTGTTGCGAGCCAGATCATAAACCGCCGCCCGCCCCATCAATCCTGCTCCGATAACAGCTATTTTCATTTCGCACCTCTTCTTGCCGATGAGAAGTCATTTTAATTTTGATCTGATAATTTACGGATAAAATAATTCAATGCAAGAGCGAGTTATAAAAAGAAATTGAGAATGAGTAGATGGTCCGGTCTGATGCGTTAATGAATAACCTATAGTAACTGCCTCTGCTTGCGGATGATCCACTCAGCCGAGAGAGCCAAAAGGATTATCACCAGCATAACCATATTATCCCACAGTCGATACTCGTTGGTCTTTTCGATAATTGACGGTTCGGTATCAAGGTTTTCGATAATCGGTGAAATATTTTTGTAAGTCGCAAACTGCCCGCCAGAGTTTCCCGACATCTCTTTCAACAGATTCCAGTCCACCGATCCAAATGCTATCTCACGATCAATCGCATCGACAGCAAACTTACCCTCAAACCGACCCAGCCTGATATCCTCGGCAAACAGTTCCGCCTTGTAGCTATAACTTCCCGGCGACAGAACGCCAACCTCGGCAAGATACCCAGCCGAACGGTTTGGATCGGGCAGGATGCGAACCGTTGTGCTGTCTCCAGCAGAGGAAACGACAACAAGGTCGCCTATTCCACCGCTGATCGGCCTGAACCCCATATCGTATGCGGTCCCGGAAAAGACAGTCTGCTCTC
>JAUUYJ010000117.1 GCA_030588275.1 Candidatus Zixiibacteriota bacterium
GAACCGGATAAAATCAAAGCGCAATTGGTCCGGCGCGACCGATGGGCAGAATCTGATAACATTGTCGTCAGGCTTGATCCGTACCACGATCATCAGACCGGCTATCGTTTTGAGGTTTCAGCCGCTGGCGTGCAGGGTGATATAAAACTTTTTGATGACACCAAAGGTGACAGCGACTGGGATGGTGTCTGGGAAAGTGCGGTCAAAATTCATTCCTGGGGATGGGCGGCGGAGATTAAGATTCCGTACCATTGCCTCCGCTTTGGTGAAAAAGATGTACATACCTGGGGATTAAATTTATCTCGGTATATCAGTAGGAAAACGGAATTGGTTTATTGGGCATTTTCTCCTTCAAGCGAAGGAGGATCAGTTTCTCGTTATGGTCATCTTAATGGATTATCCGGGATCGCTCCGGCAACCCATATGGAAATTCTCCCTTACTTAGTCTCCAACTTTGAATCGACCCCCAAGAGTAGCACAATTCCAGGTGATGATGGGCAGGATTTCTTTAATAATACCGGTTTTGACCTCAAATATGGTTTGACCTCCAATCTCACTCTTGACGCGACCATAAATCCTGATTTTGGACAGGTTGAACTTGATAGCCCAATCTTGAATTTATCAGCCTTTGAAACATTCTTTGGTGAAAAACGACCCTTTTTCCTCGAAGGGGCTGACCTGTTTTCAACACGGTTTATGCTTTTTCATTCCAGACGAATTGGACGTGCCCCGACTCATGGCTTTGATGATCCGACATTTTCCGAATTCACCGATTTTCCCAAAGCGACCTCGATTCTTGGTGCAGGGAAATTGACCGGTAAGCTTTCGAGCGGCACATCTATTGGAATAATCACCGCCGTTACTGCCGAAGAGAGGGCCGAATATTTAACTACTGATTTGGATCGAAAGAAAGGGATCGTCGAACCGACGGCAAACTATTCTGTTTTCCGAATCAAACAGGACGTTATGGGGAATTCAAGTATCGGCGGCCTGATCACAGTAGCATCGCAGGAGACTGAGAATCCAGCCACGACCGGCGGTATTGACTGGCGACTCTTAACCCCCAGTAGCAATTATGGCTTTGAGGGTCAAATTGTTTTTAGTGAAGTTGAGGGGCACAAGACTGGCCTCGGATACACGGTTGAGTTTAGCAAGAACGCAGGAAAACATATTAGAGGATCATTCGGCGGGACCGTCAAGGATCCAAATCTGCAAATAAACAGATTGGGTTACACTTCCCGAAATGATGATCAGCGTATTTACTCCTGGGTCCAGTATCGCACCTCCGATGATTGGTGGATTATCAGAAATAGTTGGAGTAATTTCAACTATTATGCGAACTGGAACTACTCCGGAACCAATACCGGTAAGGGTGGAAATTACAACGGTCATCTTGAATTTACAAACAACTGGAGCCTCGGTGGTGGTGTTCAGCTTGATATGACCGAATATAGTGACTATGAAACTCGCGGTAACGGTTTATGGAAAATTCCGGATCAACCGACTTTTGCATGGTGGGCATCGCTGAACTCAGATCACAGAAAATCGGTTTCCTTTAATCTGAATCCGGGAAGCGGAGTCGATCGTGATGGAACCTGGTGGGCCAACTATATCGGCATCGACTACCGTCCATCTGCTACCGTTGAATTAAGCGTGGGCGCTAACTATCATCGTACTTTTGGTGCCCGCCGTTGGGTCTATGATGAATCCAACCCGCTTGTCTTTGCCAGACTTGATAAGGACCAATTAACGCCACAACTGACAGCCAGTATAATGTTTCATCGTAATCTCTCATTCCAGGCTTCGGCCAGAGGCATAATCGTCGCTTTAGATTATCGGGATGCAGAAGAGTATCTCGGTGAAGATACTTATCAGGATATTGATATTCCGAACGAGGAGACAAAGTACGATTATAATTATACGGCTCTGAACTCTACGTTACTGATGCGCTGGGAATATCGACCGGGATCGACTCTGTATGTTGTTTGGACCCGCTCACGTGGTGAATTGGATCCTATGGCGAATAATCTTGACATATCCAGAGATTTCAACCGTTTCTTTTCATCAGGGGCCGACAATGTCTTTTTAGTCAAGGCCAGTTATTGGTGGAATATTTAGATCGTAAGATATCCCCCCTACCCCATCCTATGGCGGTCGCAATGTTATTGTGCCCGCCATTTATTTTGTCTATGACGGACAAAATTATTAATCAGTTTGTGGCTCAGAGGTCTCTCGATAATTTGCATGGTAAGCAAGATGGCAGGAATTTTTAATTTTGATCTGGTATGGGAGTTTGCCTGTTGGAGATTACCAACTTAACCTACAATTGAAAATACTGCCTCCAGAAATTGTAAACCAACGAATAGCCTTTTTCGCTCATTTCAACTTTGGAACCCTATAGACAGTCACATTCGCATTACTGACAACCAATATCAGATATCTTTCCAAAGATATAATTAATCAGCGTTACCGGATCGCCAACATTGATTGTAGCATCGCAATTGGCGTCGGCCGCCTCGGGCGGAATCGGTCCTGAGCCAGCCTTGAAGACAAAATTTACCATGAAAACTACATCCCCAATATTGACCGACCCATTATAGTTTGCATCTCCAACGACAAAGGCAGAAGCCAAATAATCGACTCTCCCGGCCCCCAGCATACCAACATAATCTCCATTCTGCTCTTCGATGGAAGTTGATTGCCCTTGAATATGATTTATTATATCGGAAGGTGAATACTGAGGATTATGCAATTTTATGACAGCGGCTAAAGCTGCAACGTAGGGAGCGGCAAAGGATGTTCCACTCCACCACCCCCAACTGTCACCACCACTAAGCGGTCCGTACAAATTCACTCCGGGGGCACAGATCGACACGGCCGATCCATAATTTGAAAAGTCAGCCTTAACATCGTTAGAATCAACTGCCGCAACATTGATAACATACTGATGCGATCCGGGAAATCGGTTTACATCCATACCAGCATTACCAGCCGCCGCAACCATCACAATCCCTCTGGCGTTGGCATTATTGATTTCTTCGGCGATAGCATGGTCGTAGTTGTCACTCCCGAAACTCATATTAATGGCATCGGCCCCATTGTTCACCGCATATCTAATTGCTCGTGCAATATTAAAGCTTGTTCCCCGACCGGACTGGGCAAAGGCCCGTATAACCATTATTTTCGCTTCCGGCAAAGCACGCGAAATCATCCCGGAAACAAAAGTCCCATGATCGCCAATAATTCCACCGGTTATCCAAGGTTGATTGGTCCCGTTAATTATATCTATTGAGTTTGAGGCTAATTGTCCGGAAAACATCGGATGGCTATTATCAAGACCGCCATCAATTACGGCAACGGTTAATCCCGCACCGGTCGATATATACTGCGCTGAATCCAACATCAGATTATCATCAACATACTGCTCGTAATAATCTAAGGGGGAAACGCCATATTCATATTCAGAACTTGTGATATCAACGAATGGTTGACTAACCTGGTAGGGATCAAAAATGTTTACGACATAATTCGGTTGCGCATAAGTTACGTCAGGGAGACGTTCAAGCATCGTCACCACCGAATCAACCGATTCATTATAAGAATAACCAAACAGATAGGTATTGGTGCTATCCATTCCATCCAAAACCGTAGCTGAGACCAACTCGGCCACTTCAACCACATCAGCACCGGGAACAATGTGACATACGACTTGAGAATCGACAAAATTTATCGCCTGTGCCCCCGAAAATGAGATCAGCATTACAATGAGAGCAATAACTATGCGGCACATCATGTAATCCTCCCTACCCACGCCTTAAAATATAAAACGAAGCCCAATCTCTCAGACTTGCGCCAGCTTTTCTTATTTCTATAATGGCCTTTTGAAGTGATTCGTGTGTTTTGCAACCGGACGACATTTGTTCGTAAAATTTATCCATCAAAAGGCTGGTGAAGCTATCTGAAACCGGCCAATGACTGGCAACGACTTCTTCCACGCCAGCCCAGCTAAAGGTTTGTGCCAAAGAAAAACTGTCGGCATCATAATATAACCCAGGATCGCCAGTTTGACAACCAGAAAGAATGACCAGACGGGACCGGACCTGACGAGAAGCAACGTCAAAGGCAAAGACCGGACCATCGGATAATAAGATTGATGAAAACAATGAATTTTCATACGATTGCGAAGCATGGGCCGCTAAATGGACAATTGATCCTTTAGCCTCTAAGCTTTTCAAAAACTCAGCACCAGTTGCCTGACTGTCCTGATAAAGTTGTGCTCTCTTTACCCGTTTGTTTACCGCTTGTCCCTCCCGAACGGCACCCGGTAGCATCTTTTGTGAAGCGACAAAAATTGAGACCTTTTTAAAGTTCTCTATTCGATCAGGTTTTAGTCCGCTCTGACCAAGGGTGGTCGCCGAATTATATATGAAAAGCTGTACAGACTCCATCACAAGTGATCCGGTCCCATCTTCAATAGCATAAAAAGGGATGCGACTAATCATCCCATCCGGAATCAATCCGATTTTCTTTACACCATCAAGATGCTTTGTCAGCGGAGTCCAAATCGCTTCGGTAATCTCAGCCATCAGGATCGAGAGAATGTTATTATCACTCACTTGCCAGCCAACCTGGTTGACGAGAAAATAGAAACGAGCCAACAAGCGCCTTAGATCATCCGTTTTGATTGGAAGCGGGACATAATCGTTTCGTTGCGATTGGAGTACAAAGGCGCCAAATCGATCATCAAGGCAGAGGAAATGAATTACCGCTTCACCCGCCATTAGTTTTCCTTGAATATCAACGGCACTGCTGTAATCATCGGTTTGCCATTTTTGATCGTCGCGACGTTTTGAACGAATGGCTCTCTCAATTTTCCACAACCTATTTTCAGCCAACTTAATTTCATCGGACTGAACCGTATTGCGCGCCCCGCCGTCATTCGGAAGCATAGCTTTGCGAAGGAATGATTTTAGCCGAATCCTTTCTGCCTCATACTCCCTCGGAATCTTTGTCGATCTAACAGATTGGCCTGAGGTTTCAAAATATCTGTTAAGATCAGCCCGTCCCTGAATCAATACATCATATGCGTATTTATTGCGCCCCATCTCCAGATTGAGTTCCACGATTCGATTATAAACCGAAAGCTTGTCCATCCAGAAAAATCGCCTGATTTCATCCGGGAATATTGATGCTTGAAGTTGCCGTGCAATTTTGATCGCCCGCCGATATGACTTCAACGCCGCGTTGCTATCACCGGTTGCTCTCAGAAGATCACCGGAAAGAAAATCATATATAAATTTTTGGTATCCGGCCAATTGGCGATATTTACTTTCAAGATAATTGCGATGGACGCGGGCCGTCCGAATATTTTGTGATTTTATTAACGCTTCCAACCAAGCCAACCGGGTATCATGCCAACGCCGCTGATCGCCTGTCTTCTCATAATGTCCTGAGATCGTCCGATATTTTTTAATCGCCGCTTTGTACCGTCCCTCGGAGTAATCAACTTTGGCTTGCAGAAAGAGACACATCATTTGCCAGACCAGATTATTTTCTCCGGCAAACAGACAAGACGCCCGGTCGGTCAGACGAAGCACCCGGGAAAAATCACCAAAGGCAAAATATCCGGCCGCTTCAAAATACAACGCCTTCCCTCTCTCGTAATTCATCCCCAAATTATTAAAGGCCAAAGCGGTCTGACGGGAATCGGCAATTACTTCACTATACAAATTCAAATGAAGATTGATCTCATTGGTGTCAAGTTGTGTCAAAGCATGGCATTTGCTATCGCCAAGTCGCTCAAAACAGCGCCCCGTTTCCTGAAATATTTTCAAGGCCAGGCTGTATTCCCCTTTGAGAAACAGAATATAGGCGAGTGAATAACGGCATTGGCAGGCGGCCAGTTCCATATCAAGTGAGTCGTATATTTTTTCAGCCTGTTTGTAAAGACGCTCTGCAGAAGTAAAATCATTCAGGTTTGAGTAGATGTTGCCACGATTGAATTGGACAATTGCTGTGGCAAATTTATTTCTCTTTTTCTTGAAAATTGCCAGCGCCCGATCATAATATTTCAAAGCATGCTTATTCTGATCCAGGCGATGATAGAGATTTCCCATATTACTCAACACCTGAGCGTAATCAATCTCCTGCCCGGTACATTTGAAATAATTGGCAGACTTCTGCCCCGTTTTTCTGGCCTCATCATAACGGCTCAGGTACATCAAAACATCAAGTAACGCCTTATGTACTTTGGCTCGACTTTGATAGTCACGTTCAACCGTAAACAGCTCCACAGCCTTGGCATAATGCTCTTCCGCTTTGCTATAATTGCCAGACAGATGATAATACCGGCCATGAATCCGATAAAGATGCGCCTGCAATAATTGTGGTAAGAGGTCAAACAGATCGACACTTGCCATCGTCAATTTGCGCGCCCCATTTAAATCGGTCCGTATCAAACGATCCGACTCCTGATTCATGGCAGTAAAAAATGAGTCAACCGAATCGTCAAAATTGGCCTTTAAATATCGCGCGAACGACTTCCTGGTCACTATCTTTGGTAACCGCCTCAGGCTCATTGCAATTTCAAATTCTCCACAATCGTTTTTTTATTCTGCTTATCACCCTCTTTATTAAATTGAAGAGAGTAGGTTCCTGGGTTGACAACCGCAAAAGAGAAAAAACCAAATCGATCAATCTCGGTACGGCTCGTTTTCCGCCCCCGCAAAACAACCATGTCCGGTTGGATTACTTCGTCGTTTCCGAAACGACCGGTAATTTCAAATCGACCCGGATAAACCGGGATGATGGATAGTTCCAGTTCACCAAAGCCGGTTTGGTATTTCAATCGCCTTTCACTTACCAATGATGGGCGAACTCCCTCTGGTAACGGAATCAGACGGCTATCGTAATAGAGCCGGGCCCGGTTTTCCTCTCCACCTATTTTACTATGACGATGGGAGTCAAAAATATCGGCCGCCATCGAGACTGCGGCTGGGGCAGTTTGGGGTAGATCAAGTCGGTCAATCATATTATGTAGATGTCCGAGAAGCCCGGCCTTTTTTTTACTCTCCGGGTCATTCTCGATAAACGCAGACCAATGTTTCATCTCTTGCCTCTCCCCTCTGGCATATTTTGCCAGAATGGTTAGTGCCGGTTGTTTTTCTTTATCCTGCTTCTTTTCTTTTCTTCTTTTATCCGAAGGCATTATTCTTCATACCCCTCTTTAATCATCATTTTTCTTAATCTATCAAGACATCTCCCTCTAATCGGGCCGATTGATGAAACCGGCATTCCGGTTCGCCGAGATATCTGTTGATACGATGGTGATCCCGGCTCAAGAAAAAGGAGCTGTAACAAATCGCGGCATTCTCTGGAAAGCCGTGCAAAGGATCGAGACATAATGTCCAGGTCACCTTCAAGTTCCATCGCGTCCGTGGGCAATATCAACTTGTCGGCCAGAGCCAGATTAAAAAGTGGGTTTTCTGCCTCAACCTGAAAAAGGCGGGAGCGATTTTTCATGCTTACCGCCTCTCTGTAAGACGTAGTTGAGACATACCCAAAAATTCCTGATGACTTCTCTATCGTATCAATTTTTTCCAATATTTTAAGCGATACTTTGCCAAACAGGTCAAAGCTCTCTTCCCGCGTCAGGCGAAA